>NZ_JBHMIP010000029.1:0-80491 GCF_048060245.1 Micromonospora sp. LOL_014 | reverse complement strand
GCGGCGGGGTTGACCGTGGCGAGCCGGCGGTAGATGTCGGCGGCTTCGACGGTGGCGGTCAACGCCTCGTCACGCCGACCCAGGTTCGACAGCATCATGCCTAGGTTGTTCAGCGACGCGGCGAGTTCAGGCTCGTAGGCGGCGGGGCTGACCGTGGCGAGCCGGCGGTAGATGTCGGCGGCTTCGACGGTGGCGGTCAGGGCCTCCTCCCGCCGACCCGCCTCCGACAGCCGGATGCCGAGGGTGCCAAGCAACCTCGCCTGCGTCGGCTCATCTGCGGTGGTCAGCCGATGCGATGTGAGTCGCTTCGCGATGGCGGCTTTGGCGATGGCCAGGCCGACATGCAGTCCCTGAGGCAGATGCGGCTCGATCGCTTCCAGCGCGGCGATGTCGAGTGTGCCGACGTCGGCTATCCGGGCCAGAACGGCACCGCCAGCGGCTACTGCCAACTCGGGGCGCTCACGCAACAGCGGGGAGAGCAGCCGGGACGCTACGTGCGGCCAGCGGATCGCGGTCTCGACCAGCACCGTCAACGCCGCCGCCGACCAGGGCGGATCACCAGCGCCATCCGGGTCGGTGCCGGTGATCAACCGGGTGATCGCCTCGCCGGCCCACGGATCGGTAGGGGAGCCGGCCACCCCGTGACCGGGAAGCCGCAGCGCGATGAAGTCCTCGCCGAGCCGATCCGGATACAGCGGCTCCAGCACCTTGTCCGGCTCGGCCGGTGGGTAGCAGACGGCATGGTCGGTCAGGACCTGGCCGGCGGCGTCCGGCGCGCACACCCCAGCCATTGCCAAGGCGGCCAGGCCGTCGTCGTAGTCGAGCGGCCGGGTCAACGTCGCCGTGCACACCGTACGGCTCAGCACCTGCGGGATCGTGACGAAACTGGCCTGCTGTTCGTACAGCTTGTGCCAGTGGTCGACCTCGCGGCGCAGCAGATAGGCCGACAGGTCCCGATCGCCGGTCGGCGCGGTCCGCTGACGCGCGGCCGCGTCGACCGCGACCAGCGCCGCCATGTGGACGACCAGGATCTGCCGGTACGCCTCCTCGGTGGCCAGGTCGGCGGGCTGCCAGATCGAGCTACCGTCGATGCCGTACGCGTAGGCGAACCGTTCGGCCGCCTCGGTGAAGATCCGCTGTCGGTTCGCGGGGCTGTCGGCGGCCGGGGTCAGCGCCACGACGTCGGCCGCGTACCCCAGCGTCGTCAGGTCGTGCTGATGCGGCCACAGCGTCGACTCAGGGCGGGCGAGCAGCAGCAGTCGGGTCGGCACACCCTGGCGCAGCAGCCGGTCCTTCAACAGGTCCCGCAGGTCTTTGGCGGGCCAGCGTTCGGCGTAGTCGACGATAACCAGCAGGCCACGCCCGGTGGCCTCGGTGGCCTCGGGCGGGTCGTCGGCGGCGAGTTGGCTGCGGTGCCGGGCGACCGCCACCGCCCAACCGGCGGCGACGCTGTCCGCCCCGAACTGGGCCGCGAGCCGCGTCTTGCCCTGCCCGCCCGGCCCGTGCAGCAGCCGCACCGCCACGCCGCGCGCCGGGTCGTCGCGCCAGGCGGCCAACTCAGCGCGGTCGGCGTCGCGCAGGGCGGTGAACGGCACCACCTGGTTGTTGGCGGCGAGCAACATGCTCGGCTGGTCGACCAGCGTACGCGGGTCCGGTGGCCGCTGCGGCTGCCACTGCTCCACCCGGTACGCCGGCCGCTGCTCGTAGATGGTGATGTGCTGGTCACCGGCGGCCTGGAACACCTGCCCGTCGCCGCTGGCCTCACCGCGCAGATGGATGTCCGGATTGGTCACTTCTCGGTGATGCGCTGGTCGCGGGCGGCCTGGTAGACGCGGGCGTTGTCTTTGGCGTTGGCGGTCATCGTGATGCTGCCGACCTGCTGCTGGTCGGCGGGCGGCAGCAGGGGAGTGAGGGTGTCGTCGAGGAGGCGACGCAGTTCGGCGGCGAACGCGGGATCCTGGCGGATCAACCGCTGCAGCTTGCGCTGCCAATCGTCGACCAGGCCCCGCTCGGCGTCGGTGTCACCGTCGCGCCGGGCGATCAGGACCTCGTCGCGTACCTCGGCCAGCTCGGCGGTGACGGCGTCGGCCTGCTCCGGGCGTACCCGCCGCCACAGGGCGACTGCCCCGTCACGGGCCTTCTCCCACGCGTCCGTCGCGATCGCCTGGATCAACGCGGCACCAGCCGCCGCCGCGACCGGGTCGATGTCCACCATGTCCGCCACTCCGTCCGTCCGAGGTGGCAACCACAGTAGACCCGTACCGCCAGTAGGTCAGACCGCCGCACTGTCGGATCCGCTACAGGTAGTACGGCTGCGGTGACCTGGGAAGCCCGCCGGGGTGGCGGCATCTGCCGTCACCCCGGCTCCGCGTCTCCTTCCAGACTCTCCTCCACCGGTACGCGCACGACCTGCCATGCCTTCTCATCGAACTGCCAACCCTCTGGCCAATAATCGCCTCGTCGACTGCTGCGGCCAACAGTCACTCCATGAAGAATCGAGGGCTTTTTGAAAGTCGCTCCGGCGAACCGGGCGGTGTCACTGAACCTCGCATTGCCGAATCTTGCGGTGCCAGTGAAGGTCGCACGACCAAACCAGGCGGTCCGACTAAAAACTGCACCATCGAACCATGCGTCGTCGCCGCCGAAGGTCGCGTCAGCGAACGACGCAGTGCCAATGAACTGCGCTTCATCGAACCAGGCGGTGCCGACAAATTCCGATCGACTAAAGTGGGCGGCACCGTCGAATCTAGTCCGGCCAAACCTAGCGGCACTAGTGAACCTCGCATCGACAAACCAGGAGTCGCCGGAAAAAATCGCATTATCGAACCAGGCCTCGTCGGTGAATGTCACACCGTTGAACCGGCCATCACCAATAAATCTTGCTTCGATGAACCGCGTGCTGCCACTGAAGGTTGCGCCGTCAAATTTGACGCTTTTGAGTTCGCAGTTACTGTAGTCGGCGTTGAGGAGGGTGGCCTCGGTCAGGTCGACGGTCACTCCGCTCCAGTAAATCGGAAGCGGCGTGCCGTCCGGCGTCGTTGGCCTCAGGTGACGGGCGAGGATGCGCTGGGCGGCGAGTCGTACCTGACGTTCCTCGCGGGGGTCAGGAGGGGTCGGCTGGTCCGGGTTCGGGGTCTCGGCGGTGTCCGTTGCCTCCACCGCGTCGGGCTCGGCACTGCCTTGCCCCTTCTGCTCCTCCGCCAGCGGTGGGGTGTACGGCATGCGCAGGTAGGCGCAGATGACCTCGACGATGCTCTGCCGGTGCACCGGGTTGTCCTGAGCGAGGCGTTCCAGGGCGTACAGGCCGGCCAGGCGTACCGGTGCCTTGTCGGAGCCGAGCTGGTCGGCGGCCTTGACATACAGCTCGGTGACCCGTTTCTCGCCCGCGTCGTACTCGGTGGCCTGCTGGGTCCGTTCGGTGACCTGCTGGCGGCGCAACGCCAGCAGCAGCGCGGCGGCGGCACCGGCACCCGCGCCGACCGACAGCCCGGTACGGATCGTCTCCACCCGCAGCTGCGCGCGCTCCAGCGGCGTCCCGACACCGGCCGGGACGGTGGCCTGCAGGCCCCACACCGCCGCCCAGGTGATAGCGACGACGGCCAGGAAACCAATTCCGAGGAGCCAGCCCGGCAGCGGACGCAGTGGACGCTGCGGCGGTACGGGTGCCGCCGACGATTCGCCCGCAGGCTGCGACCGCCGCCACAGCACCCCACCGACGACCAGCCCAGTCACGCCGGCCACGGCGAGCAGCAGCACCAGCCAGTGGCCGACGACCAGCCGGCCCAGCGTCGACCACAGCCGACCCGGCAGCAGCACAACAGCGGCGGCGAGCAGGGCCGCCGCACCTCCTGCCGCCGGCGTCGCCGCCTTCCAATGCTTGATCACCTGTGTGGCCCGCCGTCCGCTGGAAACCATCCGCCGTCGGCCCACCACAGTAGAGCCGTACCGCCAGAAGGGTCAGACCGGCGCGGTGTCGGATGCCTTACGGCGGAGGTGTCACAGCGGGGTGGGCAGGACGCGGACGGCGGCGGTGCGGGACCATTCGGCCAGCAGCAGGGTGGCGTCGTCGTCGGGTGGGCCGCCCCGGTGGTCGGCGACGGCGCGGGCGAGTCGCCGTACCGCTTCGGGTGCCGGCAGCCCGGTGGCGGCCTGCCGTTCGGCGAAGTCGATCAGGCGGGGCAGACCGAACGGGTCACCGGCGCGCACCCCGGCCTCGGGCACGCCGTCGGTGAACATCAGCAGCTGGTCGCCGGGTTCGAGGATCTCCTCGCCGACGCGGGCGGCGGTGTCGGGGATGCCCAGCGGCAGCCTGCGGCCGGCACGCAGCTCCCGGACCATTTTGCCGCCGCGCAGCAGCAGCGGCCTCGGGTGCCCGGCGTTGACATACCGCAGCAGACCGGTCTCCAGGTCCAGGTCGGCGAGGAACGCGGTGACGAACCGGGCGTCGGTGAACTGGTCGGTCAGCGACGCGTCGGCGGTGCGGCCCTGGGTGACCAGGTCATGGCCGCAGCGGCGGGCCGACCGGACGGCGGCGATCACCGTGGTGCAGGCCAGGCCGGCTTTCAGGCTGTGCCCGACGGCGTCGAAGATCGCCAGGAAGGCGTGGTCGCCGTCGATGGCGTAGTCGAAGCCGTCGCCGCCGACGTCGTAGCAGGGTTCGAGGACGGCGCTGACGGTGATCCGCCCCGTGGCGGCGGTCAGCGGCGGCAGCACCTGCGACAGCAGTTCCCCGGCGACGGTCGCCGACCGGGACCGGCCGACCAGTCGCAGATGGTCGCCTTTCGGCCGGGTAGCGGTGATCAGGTGCCCGATCAGCCCGGCGACGGTCTCACAGCGGCGGCGGGTGTGCGGGCCGTCGGCGTCGGCCGCATCGTCGAAGACGTACTCGATGACGCCGGGCCGGTCGGTGCCGTCGACCATCGGAATCCACCACGCGGGCGCGTTCAGCGCCGGGATCGACTCGACCAGGGTGAAGGCCCGCCCGGCGACGGACCCTTCGACCGGTTGCGGCTGCGGCCCGGCCCGGCACCGGTACGGGCCGCAACGTGTGCTGCTCCTCGTCGGCCAGGTAGATGGTGGCGTGCACGCCGAGGGTGGCCATCACGTCGGCGAACGCGCCGCCGAGCTCGTCGGGCTGGAACAGGTGGGAGCGCAGCAGCACGTCGCTGAGCGCGTCGAGCCACTGTCGTTCCGGCGTGCGTTCCATGGCCGCCACCCTACGGCGTGGCAGGTCCGATAGATTGCGTCGGTCGGTACACGACTCGTGGGAGCGGGGACACCGTGGTTGTCGCAGGTCTGGTCCTCGCCGGTGTGGCGGCGCTGATCCACGGCTACATCTTCTACCTCGAATCGGTGGTGTGGACCGCGCCGCGCACCCGAGCGGTGTTCGGAGTGCGCAGCGAGCAGGACGCGCTCACCACCCGGGCCCTCGCCTTCAACCAGGGCTTCTACAACCTGTTCCTGGCCGTCGCGGTCGTCGCCGGCATCGTCGTGGTCGCGACCGGGGCCACCGCCGTCGGCGCGACGCTGGTGTTCACCGGCGCCGGCACCATGGTCGCCGCCAGCCTGGTCCTGGTGGTCTCCCGGCCGGCGATGCTGCGCGCCGCGCTCATCCAGGGGTTGCCGCCGCTGCTGGGCGTGGTCGCCCTGGCGGTCGGGCTCACCGGCTGACTGGGCCGGCTCACCGTCTGAACCACTCCGTACGGCAGGCCAGTCGGAGACTGGTGGTCTGCTGTCGATGTCGGGTCACGAACACCGGATGGGTCGCTGATCCGACGATTCTTCTGCGCAAATGGCGCCGTACCGCTGCATTTTTCAGCCGGACAGGGCATGCGCGGACGGAAACCCGGTCGGCAAATGGTTCGCGGCGCTGCCGGCGGCCGTGACACGGTGTGCCTCGCCCGACACCGGAGGGCGAACCGCAACCACATCTGAGGAGACACCTCGTGAACACCAGCAGAAGGACGGTCCTCGGCCTGCTCGCCACCGCGGCGGTCGCCGGACCCCTGGCGAC
This sequence comes from Micromonospora sp. LOL_014, assembly GCF_048060245.1. NCBI lineage: Bacteria > Bacillati > Actinomycetota > Actinomycetes > Micromonosporales > Micromonosporaceae > Micromonospora > Micromonospora sp. LOL_014. The sequence continues at coordinate 74,478 of NZ_JBHMIP010000029.1, read as the reverse complement.
GCTGCCGGCTACCCCGGCGGCCGCCGCCGACATCTACACCTCGAACACCGACCTGTACTCGGACCCGAACCTGGCCGAAGGGGTCGACTACGCCCGCCGCTACCGCCGGCATCCGCTGCTCGACAACTCCGACTCCACCGCGACGCCGTTTCCGCGTACCGCGATCATCGCCCCGCACGGCGGCGGCATCGAAGGCGGCACGTCGGAGCTGTGCCTGGCGATCGCCGGCTACCATCCGGCGAATCTGGCGGCGACCCCACCGGCCGGCCCGACGTACGACTACTGGATGTTCGAAGGCATCCGCTCGTCCGGCAACGCCGAACTGCACGTCACCGCCAGCCACTGCGACGACGTCCCGGCGTTGTCGGTGGCGGCCGGCGCGCTGAACGTCGTCACCCTGCACGGCTGCACCCCGGGCACCGCCGGGCTGCCGTCGGGCGCGCAGGCCGTCGCCGTCGGCGGACGCAACGCCGCGTTGCGCGCCGAGCTGATCTCCGCCTACACCACGGCCGGGATCACCGCGTTCGACGCCACCGGCATCCCGGCGATCGCCGGCACGTCGACCGACAACATCGTCAACCGGACGCTGCTCGGCATGGGCGCCCAGCTGGAGCTGACCACCCCGCTGCGGGCGGCGATGTTCGGCACCAACACCCGCTCCCAGCGCAAGCACACCACCAACACGCTGTTCTGGGACTTCGTGGCGGCCACCCGCACCGCCATCACGCAAGTCGAAGCGACGCAGCCGATCCTGTGACGCTTACCGCGACACCCCGCCTCGCACCCGGGTCACAGCACCCGGGGCGGGGTGTTGCCGGCGGCGACGATCGCCCGGCGCATCGGCACCGCCAGCAGCAGAACGAACCCGACCACAAAGAAGATCAACAACGAGACCAGACCGACCCGGTACGAGTTCGTCAGCTGGAACACCAGCCCGAACGCCAACGGCCCCAACCAGCTGGTGCCCTTGTCGCTGATCTCGTAGAAGCCGTAGTACTCGCCTTCCTTGCCGGCCGGGATGAGCTGGCTGAACAGTGACCGGCTCAACGCCTGGGAGCCGCCGAGCACCAGCCCGATCGCCGCGCCGAGCGCCATGAACTGCGCCGGCGCCTCGGCCGGCAGCCGGAACGCCGCCACGATCACCCCGGTCCACAGCACCAGGCTGCCCAGCACCGTCTTCCACGCGCCGATGCGCTGCGCGACCGCCCCGAGCGCCAGCGCCCCACCGAACGCCAGGAACTGCACCAGCAGGATCGTCACGATCAGCGTCGACTGGCCCAGCCGCAGCTCCTCGGTGCCGTACTGGCTGGCCAACGCGATCACCGTCTGGATGCCGTCGTTGTAGACCAGGAACGCCAGCAGGAAGAACAACGTCAACGGGTACGCCTTCAGCCCGCGCACCGTACGGCCCAACTGTTTGAACCCGTCGGTGAGCACGTTACCGCCCGGCCGGGCATCGACCGCCGGATGCTCCCGCAGCCACGCCAGCGGCACCAGGGTGAACACCGCCCACCACACCCCGGCCGACACGATCGACCAGCGGGCCAGGTCCAGGGTGCGCTGCGCGTCACCGTCGACGCTGAACGACTGCACCACCACCAGGTTGACGGCCAGCAGCAGCCCACCACCGAGGTAGCCGAGCGCCCAGCCCCGGCTGGAGATCCGGTCCCGGTCGTCGGGGCCGCCCAGCTGCGGCAGGAACGAGTTGTACACCACCACGCTGGCGCCGAACGCGATGTTGGCCAGGACGAACAGCCCACCGCCGAGCAGGTAGCGGTCCCCGGTGACGAACACCATCGCGACGGTCGCCCCGGCGCCGACGAACGCCGACACCGCCAGCAGCCGCTTCTTGTGCATCGACCGGTCGGCCAGCGCGCCCATCACCGGCAGCACCAGCACCGTCAACGCCACCGACAGCGACACCAGGTACGGGAAGTACGCCCCCGGCGCCACCTCGATACCCAGCGGATACACCGACCCGGTGCACTCGTCGGCGTCGGCCGCGCAGCCGGCGGCCTGCTTGGTGACCGTGGTCAGGAACGGCCCCAGGAACACGGTGATCACGGTGGTGGAGAACGCCGACATCGCCCAGTCGTAGAAGTACCAGCCGGTGCGTTCCCGCCGGGTGCTCGACGGTGCGGCGCCGGGCGACGCCGACGGCGGCGGTACGGGCGCCGGCCCGGTGGGCGGGCCGCTGGGTGGCTCGGTGGGGTCGGCCATCGGATCCTTCACTGTCGGTCAGTGGGCGGCGTGGTCCACGTCGACCCGCCGGTCGGGCGGCCAGTGGCCGCGGGCGAGATACACGTCACGCAACACCTCGACGTGATCGGTCATGATGCCATCCACCCCGAGGTCCAGTAACTCGTGCATCTGGGCGGGTTCGTCGATCGTCCAGACATGCACCTGCAACCCCAGCCGGTGGCAGTACGCCACGAACCGGGCGTCGACCACCCGCACCCGGTTGAACCGCACCGGCACCTGCGCGGCCACCACCGACGGCGGCAGCCGCAGTCGCCGGCCGGTCAACGACCCGACCCGCAGCCGGGTCATCGCCCGCATGCCCAGCGACGTCGCGACCCGGCCGCCGGTCGACGTCCGCAGCCGGTGCAGCCGCCGGTCGGAGAACGACGCCAGCAGCACCCGGTCGGCGGCGGCGCACCGGTCGACCGCCGCCAATGTCGGCTCCACCCCGCCGTCGGCCTTCACGTCGACGTTGAACCGCACCTGCGGCCAGCTGTCGAGCACGTCGTCGAGCCGCGGCACCACCGACGCCCCACCGACCCGCACCGTGGCCAGGTCCGCCCAGCGCAGCCGCGCGATGCTGCCCTTGTCGCCGGTCACCCGGTCCAACGTCGGATCGTGGAACACCACCGCCACCTGATCGGCGGTGCCGTGCACGTCGGTCTCCACGTACCGGTAGCCGAGCCCGACGGCGCGGCCGAACGCCTCGGCGGTGTTCTCGTCACCGCGGGCCGCGCCGCCCCGGTGCGCGAACGCGATCGGAGCCGGCGAGTCCAGGTACGCGAACCGGTGCGACACGCAACGCAGTATGCCCGCCGCCGGCAACCTGCGGGCGTACGGCAGGTTGCGCGCCGCCGGCAGTAGGGTGCCCCCATGCGGGCACTCGGCATCGACTTCGGCACCTCGAACACGGTGGCGGTGGTACGCGGCGGCGACGGCCGGGTACGGCCACTGCTGTTCGACGGCACCCCGTTGCTGCCGTCGGCGGTGTACCGCGACGCTGACGGGCAGCTGCTCGTCGGCGCGGACGCGCACCGCCGCGCCCGCATCGACCCGTCCGGGTTCGAACCCAACCCGAAACGCCGCGTCGACGACGGCATGGTGCTGCTCGGCGACGCCGACGTTCCGGTACCGCAGCTGGTCGCCGCCCTGCTGCGGCACGTCGCCGCCGAGGCCCGCCGCCAACTCGGCGGCATTGACGAGGTCCGGCTGACCCACCCGGTGCGGTGGGGGGAGCGGCGGCGGATGATCCTCGTCCAGGCCGCGTACGCCGCCGGGCTGCCCCGGCCGACGCTGTTCGCCGAACCGGTCGCCGCCGCCTCCTACTACACGTCGGCGCTGGGCGCGGCGGTACCGCCCGGCCGGGCGTTGGCCGTCTACGACCTGGGCGGCGGCACCTTCGACGCCGCCGTGGTCCGGCGCACCGCCACCGGGTTCGACGTGCTCGCCGAGCAGGGCCTGGCCGAGCTCGGCGGACTCGACTTCGACCAGGCGCTGGTCGAGCATCTCGGCGGCGTCTACTCACCCAGCCGGACCACCGTGTGGAACGGTCTGGTCGCGCCGGCCGACACCGGGTCGCGGCGGGCCCGCGCCCTGCTCTACGACGACGTCCGCGGCGCGAAGGAGACACTGTCCCGTACGGTCAGCGCCGACGTGCACCTGCCGGCGCTGGACATCGCCGCCCACGTCACCCGTGACGAACTGGAGTCGCTGATCCGCGACCACCTGGCCCGGACCGTGACGTGTCTGGCGCAGACGGTCGCCGCCGCCGGTCTGGCCCCGGCCGACCTGGTCGGTGTGTTCCTGGTCGGCGGTTCCAGCCGGATCCCGCTCGCCGCACAGCTGATCCACACCGAACTGGGGGTGGCACCGACCACACTGGAGCAGCCGGAGACCGTCGTCGCCGACGGCGCGCTGCGCCTCGGTTCCGCCGCCCGCACCGGCCTGCCCGGCCCGCGTCCACCGGCGCCGGTGCCGCCACACCCGACCCCGATGTCACCGGCGCCGCTACCGACGCCGGTCTCACCGCACCTGGCGCCGATGTCGCCGTATCCGGTGTCTGCCGCGCCGGGCCGCCCCTGGTACGACGAACACGGCCCGGTCCTGGTGGCCGCACTGGCCACCATGGTCGGCATCGCCGCCGTGGTCGTGGTCGTGCTGCTGCTGTCGGACTGACCGGACAGACCGACACCCCGCCCGCGCGGCCCCGACCAACCCGGCCGGTCCGGTACAGTGCGCCGGTGCAGACCGACACCCTGACGGCGACTGGTCGTCTGGTCCGTGCGTCGGCCGCCGTCGTGGTGTTCGCCCTGCTGACCGCAGGCACACTGTGGGGCACCGACGACCATTTCCCGTTCGGACCGTTCAGCATGTACGCCGGCGTCAACGGCCCGAACGATCCGGCGCCGGACACCCGGGTCGAAGGCGTCGACGCCACCGGACGGACCCTGGTGCTCAACGAACGCAACGCCGGGGTACGCCGCGCCGAGGTCGAAGGACTCGAATCGACCTACGTCGACGACCCGGGGCGACTCGAGCTGATCGCCGACAGCTACGCGCGGATGAACCCGGACGCGCCGCTGATCGTCCGGGTCACCGTCATCGTACGGCTGCACGAGATCCGCAACAGTTCTCTCACCGGGCGGTGGTACGACGAGACCCGCGCCGAATGGGAGCGGCCGTGATCAGCCGCTGGTTGTTCGCCGCCGTCCCGCTCGGGCGGGTCGCCGCGCTGCGCACCGTCACCTACCTGTTCATCGTGTTCGACCTCCTGGTCTACATGTCGTGGGCGCGTACCCGCGGTGACGTGCCGGCCGAACTGTACGAGCCGCTGGCGTTCGCCCGGGTCCTGCACCTGACGGCACCGACCGGTGCCGTCGTCGACGTCATCTGGTGGTCGTTGCTGCTGCTGGCGCCCCTGGCGGCGACCGGCCGGTTCCCGCGGACACTCGGCTGGTCCGTGTTCACGTTCTACTTCGCGTGGCTGATCGTCGCGATGAGCTACGGCAAGGTCGACCACGACAAGTTCGCGTTCCTGCTCGCGCTCGCCGTGCTGCCCACCGTCGGCGCCGCTCGGCACGGCGACGACCGGCCCAGCCAGGCCGCCGGCTGGTCATTGCGGATGATCCAGATCGCCGTGGTGTGCACCTACTTCTTCGCCGCGTACGCGAAGATCCGCTTCGGCGGCTGGGGTTGGTTGACCGGCAGCGTCCTGGCCCGCGCGTTCCTGCGCCGCGGCTCGGAGCTCGCCGACCTGATCGCCGCCGTGCCGTACGCGCTGATCGCCGCCCAGATCGGCATCGTCGTGTTCGAGGCGCTCAGCCCGCTGGTCTTCCTGACCCGGGGCCGACTGCGGTACGCGGTGATCGGCTTCTTCTACTCGTTCCATCTGCTGTCGTTCGCGACGATCTCCATCTCGTTCGCCCCGCACCTGGTGGCGATGGGCGCGTTCCTGCCACTGGAGAAGGTCCGGCCGGTCGTGTGGGCGCGGCGGCTGACCGGCCGCCACCGGGCACCCGGCCCGGACCGCCCGGACGGTGACGGCGACCAGGATCGCGGGCCGGGTGGCGGCCCGGCGCGTCGGGCCGGCCCCGACGCGCCGGCTGCGCGGGATCGGACACATCCGGTGGCACCGGCTGGCGCCGACGCGGGACAATGATCGTATGAGTGACGCCAGCGCACCCTCGGGCACCTTCGTCTACGACGGCGACTGCGCGTTCTGCACCATGTGCGTCCGGTTCATCGAACGTCGGGTGCCCACCGACGCCACCGTCGTGCCGTGGCAGTGGACCGACCTGGCCGCGCTGGGGCTGACCCGTGACCAGGCGATGACCGCCGTGCAGTGGGTGCCGTCCGACGCAGCCGGCTCGTCCGCCGGGCCGGCGGCGATCGCCGCCCTGCTGCGTACCAGCAATCCGCTGTGGCGGGCCGCCGGGGCTGTCCTCGGGTTGCGCCCGGTCACCGCCCTGGCCTGGCCGGTGTACCGGTGGATCGCCGACAACCGGCACCGGCTGCCCGGCGGCACCGCCGCCTGCGCCGTGCCGCCGGCCAACCGGACCGGACCGCTCCCGTCGGGAACCGGGGTCACACCCTGATCCTGCCTGGTCAGCTCCCGGAGGACCAGAACCGGGCCAGCGCGCTGGTCGCCGGGTCGTCGCTGGCCAGCAACGCCGCCCACAGGTCACCGCCGGCGACGGCGTGCACCCCTGCGTAGCCGGCCAGGTCGACCGGGTCGACCGGGTCGACGTGCGGCACCGCAGCGCCGACCGGGCCGCCGTCGCCGAGCAGCTGCGGGTCCGCCCACGGCCAGCCGTCCACCGGCGTCGGCACCCCCGCCGGATCCAGTGGCGGCGGGAACTGCGCCTCCGGCCACCCGTCGGCCCCCGCCGGCACGTCCGGGTCGACCCCGGGCGGCGGATCCGCCGCGCCGAAACCCTGCTCGGCCGTCGGTTCCGCACCGAACCCGGCGTCCACCGGACCGGCCGGGTCCGCGCCGGACAGGTCGTCGCCGTAGCCCAACGCCGGCACCGCGTCACCCCCGCCGTACCCGCCGTCGCCGTATTTGCCCTCGTCGGCGATGTCGCCGGTCAGGTCGTCGCCGTCCGGCGGATCGGCGGCGCCGAACCCCTCCACGGCCGGGCCGCCCGACCCGTCGTCGCCCGGCCCACCCAGATCGGCGGTGTCGGCGTCGTCCCCGGTCGGATCGTCCCCGGTCCAGTCACCGAACTCGCTGGTCATCGCGGCACCGCCTCCGCTGTCGGGGTCAACACCCGGGCCCGGGCCAGCACCTCGTCGACCTGCTTCACCCGCGCCCGGACGGCATCGCGGCGGGCCTGCGCCGCCGACCGCCGCCGCGCCCGGTCCGCCTTGTCCCGCGCCAACGCCGCGTCGATGTCGGCGATGTGCGCGTCCAACTGCGCCAACCGCCGCTCCACGGCGTCGTCCAACGCCACCGTCAACGCGTACTGCAGGTCGGTGAACCGCTGCGCCAACTCGTCGGTCAACGCCGCCCGCGCCTCGCCGAGCACCTCCCGCAGCCACACCCGGGCCTGCTGCCGGTCGCTGGCGACCCGCCGCCGGAACAGGATGAACGCGCCGGCGGCCAACCCCAGACCGAGCCCGGCGACCGGGATCAGCAGACCACCGCCGACCAGCGCCCCGGCACCCAACGCCGACGCGCCCGCCGCGACCCCCCGACCGGCCATGAACGCCATCCCGCCGGCCGACAACGCCACCATCACGTTGTCACCGCCGCCACCGTCACGCCGCGGCCGGGTCGCCAACGCGTGCCGCAACGTGCCGTTGATCCGCTGCAGCACGAACTGCAGCTCGGCCGGCGCGAACACCTGCGCTAACGTCCGCTCGGCGACCTTGTGGAACCGGAACCGCAGATCGTAGGACAACTGCAGCGACAACGCGTGCAACGCCCGGTCCACCTCGGCCGGCAGCGCTTTCAACGCCTCCCCGCGGGCCGCGTCGATCCGGGTCAGGAACTGCTCCTGCAACCCACCGACCGCGGTCCGCAGCCGGCCCGTCGCCTCCACCCGGGCCCGCTGCGTCTCCGTGTTCAACGCCAACGACCACTGCCGCGCCTCGGTCCGTTTCCGCGCCGCCAACCCGGCCCGGTCCCGTTTCACCCGCTCCACCTCGGCCGGATCCGGGTCACACGCGGCGACCCGCTCACCGGCGGCCAGATCCAGCCGGACCAGTTCGCTGCGCACCGTGCGCAGCACGTTCGCCTGGGCCAGCAGATGCCCGTTGCCGGCCAACTCCACCAACGCGTGCTGCAGCGGCGCCACCCGCGACTCACCGACCAGCTCACCGGCGGTCTCCGCCGGCAGCGTCAACGCCAACTCGGCCAGCCGCGCCGACACCGGGAACCAGGCGGCGGATGCGAACCTCGGCGCGTGCGCCTGCAGCTGCGCCCGGTTGTCAGCCAGGATCGTCCGCCACCCCGGATAGGCGTCGACCTTCGTCAACGCGAACACCACCACGTCGACCCGTTTGCTCGCCTCGATGAGAAAGTCCAGCTCCGGCCGGGTCAACGGCGTCGACGCGTCCACCACGAACAGCAGGGCCGCCGCCCGCGACACCGCGTCCAACGCGATCTCGGTGTGCGCCGGATCCAACCCGCCGGCACCGGGGGTGTCCACCAGCGTCAGATACTGCAGCAGCGGCGCCGGGCAGGTCACCGCGATCCGCCGCGGCGGACGCATCCCGTCCGGCAGCGCCGCCGCCACCGTCGCCCAGTCCGCCAGCCGGTCCACCGGCACCGGCACCGGCTCGTCGTGGCCCGGCACGAACGCCTGCGCCGACGTCGTCGCCCCGTGACCGAACTCCAGGTACGCCGACGTCGCCACCGCCGCGTCCACCGGCGACAGACCGGTCACCCCGATCAACGCGTTCACCAACGAACTCTTGCCGCGCTTCGTCTCACCGACGACCACCACCGACGGCCGGGTCACCTCCCGGCGCCGCTGCGCGTCGATCTCCGCCGCCGCCTCCGCGTCCAGGGTGCGGACGAACCCGAGACACGTGTCGACCGCCCCGGACAGCAGCGCACCCAACGCCGCCGGGCCGCCGCTCACCGCGACACCGCCCGCGCCTGCTGCGACAGCAGATGAAACCCACGGTGGGCGACCAACGCCACCCGCGACTGCGCCGGCGACGCCCCGGCGACCGCGAACACCCGCCACCGGGTCGCCGCCTCCACCGCCGCCGCCGACAACTCCTGCGCCGACGCCGACGGCAGCTCCAGCACCCAGCGCGGATCCGCCGACAACGCCAACCGGGTCAACTCCCGCTCCATCGGCTCCGGCAGCTCCACCGCGCCCGTCGTCACCTGCTGCGCCACCTCCAACAGCCGCAGCCGGTGGTACTCCGGCTGGTGCAGCAGCCGCTCCACCGCGTCCCGCAGCAACTCCCGGTCACCCGGATGCGCCGTGTGGCTGGCCACCTTCTCCAGGCACGACAACGCCCACCCGGCCTTGATCGCGTCGGTACGCCACCGGAACGCCTCGTCCAACGTGTGCCGCAGCCGCGCGAACCCCGACGCCGCGTACAACGCCCGCACCAGATCCCCCGACGCCAACTGCGGCGACGCCTGCAGCTGCGCCACCGCGAACCCCACCCCGTACAGGTCGAGCAGCGCCAGCAGCCGCTCACGCTGTCGGCGCGGCACCGGAGCCTCCCGCGACACGAACAGGTCCACCGACGCCAGCAGCACCGCCCGCTGCGCCGCCGGCAACCCGGCCAACGTCCGCAGCGCCTCACAGTCGGCCGCCGTCAACCGGCCCGCCTCGGTCGTCTCCGCCAACAGCCCCACCGTCGGCACCACATCGGACACCACCCGCCGCAGCACCCGGGTCTGGTCGGCCGACAACGGCGCCGCCACCGGCCACGGATCCGCCCCACCGGCCACCAGCTTGTCGACCTTGTTGAACAGGCCCACCGAGTTGATCGGACTGCTCGACAGCCGCGCCGACACCGACCGGAACGCCTCCAACGCCCGGACGTCGTCGTCGCGGACCGCCTGGGTGAACACGTACACGATCGCCTCGGCCCCGGACACCGCACCGACCGAGTCACCGTCGATCCCGGCGTCGAACGGCGCCGTGTCGTCCACCGGGCCGCCGGCGGAACCGGACGGCGCACCCGCCCCGGCGAACAGGAACCCCCGCGCCGACTCGCTCACCCCGGCACTGGTCGACGACAACCCCGGCGTGTCGATCACCGTCAACTCCCGCAGCCGGTCACTGGTCAACGTGACGTCGACGAACGCGACCCGCGCCCGCGGCACCCCCAGCCGCTGCGGAATCACCCCCGAAGGATCCAGCGGCAGACTCACCCGGCTGCCGTCCCGGCGTACCACATCGACCCGGTCGGCCGTGCCGTACCGGAACTGGGTCACCACTCGGGTGCACTCACCCACCTCCGTCGGCGCCACCCGCCGCCCGATCAACGCGTTCACCAGCGTCGACTTGCCGGCCTTCAACCGGCCGGCGATCGCCACCCGCAGCGGCTCGTCCAACCGCCGCCGCACCCGCAGCACCTCACCGCCGGCGGCCACGCTCACCCGGGGACCCACCTCGTCACACAACGCGGCGACCCGACCACTCAACGGGCCGGCGTTCACAGCCGACCCCCCGCCGCCCGGTCAACGGCGACAACGGGCATCCGACGGCGGCACACACTCATCTCGCTGGTCGTCCTCCCGACAGCACGGCACCCGGTGGTGCGCCCACCACCGGCATCCACCGTACGAATATCCTCACCGGCGCAGGATCCCATGTTCGTGCCAACCTCGCCCGGCGGGGCCACGAGCTGTAGCAGCGGGGGAGGAGGACAAGTGCGGCACCCAGCCGGCGGACACCCCGCCCGCACCCGACCGGACGCCACCACCGCCAGCGGCAGCGTCCCCACCGGGACCGACGCCGACGCCGTGACGGCCGCCGCGCGACGGCTGACCCGCCCCGGGATCGTCGTACTGACCGGGCCACCCGGCAGCGGACGCAGCACCCTGCTGCGCCGGGTCGCCGCCGCCACCACCGGGCCCGTGCACACCGGCGGCGGCCTCGCCGCCCTCGGCCACGTCCCGGCGTTCCCCCTCAGCCATGCCCTGCGGGTACGGCTGCCCGGCCACGACACCGCGCTGCTCGCCGAAGCTGTCCGCTCCCGGGTCCGCCACGGCCTGCTCGTCCTCGACGACCTGCAGTGGGCCGACCCGGCGACCGTCGCCGCCCTGCCCGGCATCGCCCGGCACTGCCGGGTCGTCGCCGCCCTGCGCACCCCGCACCAGCTGCCCGGCACCGCGCTCGACCCGCTGCGCGGCGACACCGGCCTCTGGCTGACGGTGCCGGCACCCGACCCGGACACCCTCGCCGACCTGATCCGCCGCACCGCACCCGCGCTCGACCCGGCGACCGTCGCCGCCGTGGCCCGCCACGCCGGCGGCAACCCGCTCGCCGCCACCGCGCTGGCCCGCCACGCCGCCCGCACCGGCACCCCACCCACCGTCGGCGTCCCCGGCGGCGGCGAGCTCGACCAGGTCGGCTACGCCGTCGCCGCCGCGCTGGCCACCCTCACCCGCCCCGCCCGCACCGCACTGGCCGCCCTCGGCCTGCTCGGCCACGGCGCCCCGGCGAGTCTGCTCGGCCACGGCGTCACCGAACTCACCGCCGCCGCCCTGGTGCACACCGGCGACGACGGACTGGTCACCCCGACCTCGCCGTACCAGGCCACCGTCGCCGCCGGCCTGCTCGACGACCCGACCCGCCGCGCCCTGCACCGCCGCCTCGCCGACCTCGTCACCGACCCGCTGGCCGCCGCCCGGCACCTCGCCGCCGCCGGTGACACCACCGCCGCCTACCGGCGGGCGGTCACCGCCGCCGACACCGCCGCCACCGGCGGCGCCCGTGCCGAGTTGCTGCTGTTCGCCAGCGCGCAACCCGACGCCACCGAACCGGTCCGCCGCGCCGCCGCCCGCGCCGCGCTCACCGCCGGGCGGCCCCGCCGCGCCGCCGACCTGCTCACCGGCACCACCCTGCCCACCCCCGACACCGCCGTGCTGCGCGCCGAGGCACTACTGCAGGCCGGCGACCCGACCGCCGCCCGCGCTGCCGCCGCACCGGTTCCCGACGACGCCCCACCACCGGTGGTCGCCGCCCGCGACCGGGTCCTGCTGCTCGCCGACCTGGCCACCGACCCCACCTCCGCCGCCACCCGCGCCACCACGATCACCCGCCGGCACGGACCCGAACCGGCCCACCTGGGGCTACGCGCCGCCCTCGCCGCCCTCGCCGCCGCCGACCGCCACCCCGGCTGGGAGTACGCCCTCGCCGGCACCGCAGCGGCCGCCGGCGCCGCCGGTGACCTGCTCACCGCCCGGTGGACCGCCTGGCACCTGGTGCAGACCCTCGCCGGCGACGGACGGCTCACCGAGGCCGCGCAGGCCTCGGTGGCGGCCGCCACCGCCTGCGCCGCCGACCTCGCCTACAGCTGGCAGGTCCGGTTCACCGCCGCCCGGCTGTGGTGCCTGGCCCTACGCGGCGACCCGACCGGCCCGGCCACGGCCGGCACCGGCGCGCAGACCGCCGACCAGGGCGATCTGCTGCCCGCCCCCGGCGACGCCCTGCTGCGCGCCGCCGCCGACCTGACCGACCGCACCCTGCCGGCCGCCGCCCACGACTACGCCGTCGCCGCCGCCGGCCTGCTCGAAGCCGACGGCGGCCTGCTCGCCCTGGCCCGCGCCCGGCTCACCGGTACCCCCGCAGCCCCGGCCACCGCCGTGCTGGACTGGGTGGCCCGGGAAGCCGCCTGGCTCGACGGCCAACCGGACCAGGCCGCCACCGCAGCGCCCCACGTCCCCGTACCGCCGCTGGTCGACGGGCTGCGGCGGATCACCGCCCACTGGGCAGCCCACGACGGCGCCCACCCCGCCACACCGCCGGCCGCCACACCGGTGGCGCTGCCGTCGCCGGCCGCCGCCACCGTCACCGCCTGGACCGCCGGCGATCCACGGCAGTTCGCCCACGCCGCCGACACCTGGCGCGACGTCGCCGTCCGCGAACAGGTCCGCTGCCTGCTCGCCCACGGCCTGCACGAACCCGACCCCGCTCGGGCCGTGCCCGCCCTGCTCGCCGCCGAGTCCCTCGCCGACCACGCCGGACTGGTCGTCCTGCTCGGCCGGATCCGCCGTGCCCTGCGCCGGCACGCGGTCCGCCGCGACGAACGCGGCCCCCGCAGCGGCGACCTGCTCACCGCGCGGGAACGCGACGTGCTGCGGCTGGTCGCCAACGGCGAACCCACCCGCCGGATCGCCAACCAGCTCGGCATCTCCACCGAGACCGTGGAAACCCACGTCCGCGCCGGGATGCGTAAACTCGGTGCCCGCACCCGTACCGAGGCTGCGGCCCTGGCGATGGAGCCCGACCGATGAGCGACCCGCCGCGCTATGTCCTCGACAGCGCCGCCGACGCCACCGCGGCGCTGCGCCGGCTGGCCCGCGACGGCTGGACCACCCGGGAAGGGTTCGCCGTCACCGACCCCACCTGGGACCTCACCACCGCCCGGATCGCCCTGTACGGGCGGGTCCCGGACACCGACACCGTCGCCCTGGTGGTCCTCGCCGCCGCCAGGGGCGCCGCCGTCGTGGCCATCTGCGACCCGGCCGGCGACCTCGGCCGCGCCCTGCTCGACGACCTGTCCCGCCTCGGGCAGGTACTGCGCCACGCCGAGGCCGAACCACCGGCCGCGGCGGCCACCGGCACCGTCACCCTCATACCCGAGCAGCGGGCACTGCTGGAACGGCTCGCCAACGGCGAGACCATCGCCGCCGCAGCGGCGGCCGAGTTCCTGTCGCTGCGTACCGCGAACCGGCGCATCGCCCAGGCACGCGGCGCCCTCGGGGTCCGCACCACCCGCGAAGCCGTCCTCGCCTACCTGCGGCACCGACCCGCACGCTGAGCCCTGCGCGGGCCGGTCACCTCCGGCGTCAGGTCGCGTCCGGCGCCGGATCGGCCTGATCGGCGTCGTCATCGGCCAGCACGTCGGCGGTTGCCCCGTCCGGCACCACGTCATCCCGGCCGCACCGGTGCCGCCGGCTCAGGTCCACCGGCCGGGTCGGGTCGACATGCCGGGGCATCGCCGGCTCGTCGGGCCGCAACCCGGCCAGGGTGTCGGTGATCGCGTCCACGATCCGCACCGTCGCCCGCTGCGCGGCACCCGGGCGGGCCGGATCGATCCCGGACAGGTCAACCGGCGGCCCGAACCGGACCGTGACCACCGGACGGCGCAGCATCGACCGCAGCACCGCCCGGACCAGGCCACGGGGCGCCGCCCACGGCAGCACCGCGTGCGCCCCCCACTGCGCCACCGGCACCACCACCGCGCCGCTGGCCAAAGCGAGCCGGGCGGTGCCGGTCTTGCCGCGCTCCGGCCACATCTGCGGGTCCAGCCCGATGCGCCCCTCCGGGTACACCAGGACCACCGAGCCGTCGGCCACCGCACGCGCGGCCGCCCCCAACGCCTCAGCGACCGTGCTGGTCCGCCGGTCCACCCGGATGTGCCCGGCTCGGCGCATCACCGCGCCGAGCAGCGGCGCCCGGAACAACCCACCGGTGGCCAGCACCCGGGGCGCGACCCGGCGCGCCTGGCAGGCGGCGGCCAGCACGACCGGATCGAACGGGCTGATGTGGTTCGCGGCCAGGATCAGCGGGCCGTCGCGTACCTCGTCGGGCACGTCGCCACTGACCCGTAGCCGGGCGACCAGCGCGACGACCAGCCGGGCGGTGGCCTGCAGCACCCGCCACAGCAGCGGGGCCCGCCAGCGGGGCGGGAGGGCGGCGGTGTCGTCCATCGACCGTCGATCGTCGCACAGCGGGACGCGCCGGTGGGTTCCGCTGTGCGGGGACACCGGCGCGGGCGGGGGTGACGGCGGCCGGGACGGACGTCCCGGGCGAGAGGGGACCTCCGACCCTGGCCACCAGAACGACAGGTTGTAGTATGTACTACGCTTGGTAGTATCTAGATGGGGGAGCCGTGGACGCGCTCGACATAGCCCGCTGGCAGTTCGGTGTCACCACCGTCTACCACTTCCTGTTCGTCCCACTCACCATCGGACTCAGCCTCCTCGTCGCCATCCTGCAGACCGCCTGGCACCGCACCGGCGACGACCGCTACCTCAAACTCACCAAGTTCTACGGGAAACTCTTCCTCATCAACTTCGCCATGGGCATCGTCACCGGCATCGTGCAGGAATTCCAGTTCGGCATGAACTGGAGCGACTACTCCCGCTTCGTCGGCGACATCTTCGGCGTACCACTCGCCATCGAAGCCCTCCTCGCCTTCTTCCTCGAATCCACCTTCCTCGGACTCTGGATATTCGGCTGGGGGAGACTCCCCAAGGCACTGCACCTCGCCACCATCTGGCTCGCCTCGTTCGGCAGCATCATCAGCGCCTGGTTCATCCTCGCCGCCAACTCCTGGATGCAGAACCCCGTCGGCTACCGCATCAACCCCGGCACCGGCCGCGCCGAACTCACCGACTTCATCGCCGTACTCACCAACAAGGTCACCCTCATCACCTTCCCGCACACCCTCGCCGGCTGCTTCATGGTCGCCGGCGCCCTCGTCCTCGCCATCGCCATCTGGCACCTCGTCCGCCACCCCGGCGGCCCCGACACCCCCGCCTTCCGCACCGCCACCAAACTCGGCGCCTGGACCACCCTGCTCGCCACCGCCGCCGTCATCGGCACCGGCGACATCCAAGGCAAGATCATGACCCAGGTCCAGCCCATGAAAATGGCCGCCGCCGAAGCCCTCTACACCACCGAAAGCCCCGCGTCCTTCTCCGTCGTCACCGTCGGCACCCTCGACGGCAGCCGCGAAATCTGGACCCTCAAGATCCCCCACCTGCTGTCCTGGCTGTCCACCGGCGACCCCGCCGGCGAAGTCCAGGGCATCAACGACCTGCAGGCCCAGTACGCCGCCCAGTACGGCCCCGGCAGCTACACCCCGATCATCCCCGTCACCTACTGGAGCTTCCGCTTCATGATCGGATTCGGGCTCGCCACCGCCGCCATCGCCCTCTGGGCCCTCTGGGCCACCCGACGCGGCCGAACCCCCACCGGCCGCTGGCTACTGCGCGCCAGCCTCACCCTGCCCGTCCTACCCCTACTGGCCAACACCTTCGGCTGGATATTCACCGAAATGGGCCGCCAACCCTGGATCGTCTTCGGCGAAATGCTCACCCGCGACGGCGTCAGCCGCAGCGTCTCCCTCACCGAAGTCATCACCTCCTTCACCGCCTTCACCCTCATCTACGCCGCCCTGGCCGTCATCGAAGTCAAACTCCTCATCCGCTACGCCCGAAACGGCCTACCCGACCTCACCGACCCACCACCACCGGACGACACCGACGACACCACCACCGACCGGCCCCTGGCCGCCGCCCACTGACCACCCACCGGAGACCCCTCGTGGAACTCACCACCGTCTGGTTCGGGCTCATCGCCACCCTGTTCACCGGCTACTTCATCCTCGAAGGGTTCGACTTCGGCGTCGGCGTCCTCGCCCGCCTCACCGGCCGCACCGAATCCGAACGACGCGCCGCGCTGAGCACCATCGGACCTGTCTGGGACGGCAACGAGGTCTGGCTCATCACCGCCGGCGGCGCCATGTTCGCCGCCTTCCCCGAGTGGTACGCCACCCTCTTCTCCGGCTTCTACCTACCGCTGCTGCTCATCCTCATCGCCCTCATCCTGCGCGGCGTCGCCCTCGAATACCGCGACAAGCGCCCCGAAACCCAGTGGCGTACCCGCTGGGACAACGCCATCCTCGCCGGCTCCGTCGTCCCCGCCGCACTCTGGGGCGTCGCCTTCGCCAACATCGTCGCCGGCGTACCGCTGGACGCCGACCACGAATACACCGGCACCCTGCTCACCCTGCTCAACCCGTACGCCCTGCTCGGCGGCGCCACCACCACCGCCCTGTTCATCACCCACGGCGCCGTCTTCCTCGCCCTCAAGACCACCGACGACCTACGTCACCGCGCCCGCCGCGTCGCCAGCTGGACCGGCCTGGCCGCCGCCGCACTCGCCATCGCCTTCCTCACCTGGACCCTCACCATCCGCGCCACCCCCACCGCCGTCGCCCTCGCCGTGACCGCGGCACTCGCCCTCGTCGCCGGGCTGGCCGCCAATCAGGTACGCCGCGAAGGCTGGGCCTTCACCGGCACCGCCACCGCCATCGGCCTCGCCGTCGCCACCCTGTTCGCCACCCTGTTCCCGACCGTCCTACCGTCCACCACAGACCCCGCCGGTACCCTCACCACCACCAACGCCGCATCCACCCCCTACACCCTGACCATCATGACCTGGGTCGCCGCCGCGCTCACCCCCATCGTCCTGCTCTACCAGGGCTGGACCTACTGGATCTTCCGCCGCCGGGTCAGCGTCACCGACCAGCCCAGCCACTGACCCGCGCCACGTCGACCCGTCGCCGGCGGGCCACCGCGCACCGTCGGTGCCCGCTCGACCCAAGCAGGTGGTCCAGCGGGCACCGACGGTGCGCGCGGCGACGTCAACCGACCTCCGGCAACTCCGCCAACCGTGCCTCCACCTCAGCCAGCTCCGCCCGCAACTTCTCCGCCTGCCGCTGCGCCTCGGCCCGCTCCGCCGCCAGGATCTGCTCCACCGCCTCATGCACACCCGGCACGTCCACCAACGCCACCATCTTCAACGCCTCGGCCGGCCGGACCACGTACGGCTTGGCCAACGCCTTCGCACCCTGCGTCGCCGCCACCGTCCACTCACCGTCGGTGTACGCCAACGTCACCGTCAACCCGGCCGGCGGCTTCGGCTTGGCCGCCTTCGCCGCCCGCCGCACCGGCTTCTCCGTACCAGAATCCACCGTGGACCCCTCCGTGTCCTCCCGACGCGCCACCGGCACCACCGGCGGCTCACCCAACTTGAACTCCGGCTCCACCACCGGCTCCACCGGCTCAGGCTCCGGTTTCGACTCCGCCCGCCGACCCGCCGCGCCCCGCGGCGCCACCACCAGATCACCGGGGGAGAACGGCAACTCGTCACGACCGAACCGCACCACCACCCACTCGTCGGACACCGCCGGGTCACCCAGATCCACCACCTGACCGACCTGACCGGCAATCTGCCCCGCCGACTCGGTGAACATCACCTTCGGCTTACGGCCGGCGGACACCGCCTCCCGAATCACCCCCAGCTCCTCATCCGACAACCCACCCGCAACAGCACCCGCGGCAGCCATGACACCCTTTCCGTACATCTGTTTGAGTGCTGACCTTCCTACCAGCCGCCGCCGACACCGTCGACCGCGACCCCACCACCCACGATCACCCCGACCCGACAGCACCACCCCACACCCCACGCACCCGGCCAGCCACCAACAGACCCTGCCGGTACCCGGCCCGCGCCGCCCCCGGCCGCCGTGCCGGATCCAGCAGCCGCCGCCCGATCGCCCGCCGCGCCCACCGGTCCGGCGACACCACCACCACATCCGCCGACAGCGCCGCCACCTGCCGCGACACCGGCCGCAGATGACCCAGACCCCAACTGATCGGCGCCAGCACCACCACCGACGAGAACCCGGCGGCCAGATCCGCGTTCGTCGCCGACCGCATCCCACCGTCGACGAACCGCCGACCACCGATACGCACCGGCGGCCACACCCCCGGCACCGCACAACTCGCCGACACCGCATCCACCAGATCCGCCCCGCGCCCCGGACCTCCGAACACCACGAAATCCCCCGAGTCCGCGTCCACCGCCGTCACCCACAACCGCCGCCGCGGCCACGACCACGACGGCAACGCCTCCTCGAACACCGGCCGCCGCGACCGCCCCGCCCCGACCGCCGACACCGCGTACCGGCCGATCCTCGCCCGCGCCCGCCGGGCGTCCCGGGCAGCCACCGCCGACCACAGCAGACACGCCACCGCACCCGGCCCCATCCGGTCCGGCGACGACTCACCCGGCACCAGCTGCCCCGCGTACAGTCGCGCCGGATCCGCGCCGGAACACAACTGCGCGCCCACCACCGCACCGGCCGACGTCCCGATCACCAGGTCGGCCCCGCCCAGCTCGACCCCGGCGCGCGCCAGCCCGGACAGCACCCCGAGCTGCCAGGCCACCCCGGTCACCCCGCCGCTGCCCAGCACCAACGCCCGCGAACCCACCACACCATGTCTATTGCCCGCCACCGCCGCCGGTAACGTCACCGGCGGGCCCAGACCCGACACGGCAGCAGGGGAGAGGAGTACCGGATGGCACCGGTCACCGTGGTCACCGGCGGCAGCAAGGGGATCGGCGCCGCGACCGTACGCAGACTCGCCGCAGCCGGACACGACCTCGTCATCGGCTATCGGACCGACGTCGACGCCGCCGGGGCGGTACGCGACGACGTCGCAGCGCTCGGCCGCCGCGCCGTCACCGTCGCCGTCGACACCACCGACCCTGACTCCGTCTCGGCGCTGTTCGACACGGCCGCCGACTGTGGACCCGTCACCGGGCTGGTCAACAACGCCGGCGTCACCAGCCGGATCGGACCCTTCGTCGAGCTCACCGTCGAGGATCTGCGCCGCGTCGTCGACGTCAACCTCGTCGGCTACGTCCTCTGCGCCCAGCAGGCAGCCCGCCGGATGACCAGCGGCGGTGTCATCGTCAACGTGTCGTCGGCAGCCGCCACCCTCGGCAGCCCCGGCGAGTACGTGCACTACGCCGCCGTCAAGGCCGCCACCGACACGCTCACCGTCGGCCTGGCCAAGGAGCTCGGACCCCGGGGCATCCGGGTCAACGGTGTCGCGCCGGGCACCGTGCTGACCGGCATCCACGCCCTGTCCGGTGAACCGGGCCGTCCGGCCCGGGTGGCACCGACCGTGCCGTTGCGCCGGGCGGGGCGGCCCGAGGAGATCGCCGGCGCCGTCGGCTGGCTGCTCAGCGCCGAGGCGTCGTACACCACCGGGACAGTGCTGCGGGTCGCCGGCGGACTGTGAGTAGGCGTCCGCGCGTGGACACCGGGGTCTGCCCGGACGGCTGTTCCGGGACATTGCCGATATCAGTTCGATAATGAACATTATGTCAACTAGAGGCCTGGGTGAAGGCGACTGGCCGGCTCGGTTCGGCCCGAAGTGACCTCGCCGGGGGTCGGTGAATTCTTTCCCGCACCTCCCGTCACCGGACGTCCGACGACGCGACCGGCGCGCCGTCGGCGACACGTCCGCTTTCAGCCTCGCATCCGAGGTGTCGCCTGACCCGTACGGGGCGCTGGCGGATGCCGGGACGCTCGATCCGCTCCTTTGGTCGACATCCCCTGCCGGCCACAGCCCTCGGACAGCTCTGGCGGCAATCCGAGAAACATGCATAATATCCCTTATGCACCAATTTGTGGATCTGGTGGCGGTACGGCTCGTCGAGGACTTCCTCGCCGACCGCGCCTCCCGCAAACCCTCCCCGCACACCCTGGACGCCTACCGCCGCGACCTCGTCGCCGTCCTACGCCTGATCGGCGACTCCACCGAACCGACTCCCCTGCCCTGGACCGACGTACCGCTGGACGCGCTCGACCAACGACGGCTCCGCGCCGCGTTCGCCCGGTTCGCGGCCCCCCGCTCCCCCGCGTCGGTGCACCGGGCCTGGTCGACGTGGAACTCGTGGTTCAACTTCCTGGTCGCCGATGGCATCGCCGCCGGAAACCCGATGCCCGCCGTGGGCCGCCCCCGGGCCCCGGTGCCACTACCGAAGCCGCTGCGGGGCGAGGAGACGCCGGAGACGTTGCTGGCTGCCGCCGCGCGGACCGACCCCGGCCAGCGCGACCCGTGGCCGGAGCGTGACCTGCTGGTGGTCGCCCTCGCCCTGTGCGCCGGTCTGCGGCTCGGCGAACTGCTAGGGCTGCGGGTCGGCTCGGTCGCGGGACGTCCCGGTGAACGCCGGATCGAGGTAGCCGGCAAGGGCGGTCGGCTGCGGACCGTCCCGGTGGAGGCGGCCGTCGACGTCGTCGTCGACGGCTACCTGGCCAGCCGGCGGCGACGGTTCGGCCCCCGGTCGGTACGCCCCGGAGGTCCGCTGCTGGTCGACCGGCGCGGTGCCGCCCTACGACGCGGCGGCCTTCAGTACCTGGTGCGGTCGTGTTTCCGGCGGGCCGGGATCACCGAGCGGGTGCCGCGGGGGGCGCAGCTGCACGCGCTGCGACACACGTTCGCCACCCGGTTGGCCGAGGACGGGGCGAACGCCGCCGAGATCATGCGGCTGCTGGGCCATGCGAGCCTCACGGCCAGCCAGAACTACATCGAGGTGACGGCCGACCAGCAGCGGGCGGCGGCGCGGGCCAACCGGTCGAACCGGTCGCTGCGCCAAGTCGTCGGGCCGGCCTGAACCGGCGGTGACGGCGCTGGCCCCGAACCGGTCGGGGCCAGCGCCGTCACCGGGTGCCGGTCGAGACGGTGACGGTCAGTGGGCGGTGGTCGGAGACGGCGACGTCCGGTGCGGCGACGGCGGTCACGGCGGTCAGCGCGGGCGGCGCGTCACGCGGATCGAGCAGGATGTGGTCGAGTTGGATCCGGGGCCGGGCGGCCGGGTAGGTGGGCAGCCGGCCCAGTGGCCGCCAGCCGGTGGCCGCGGCGGCCACCCCGGCCGGCATGTTGAGGTCGCCGAGGAGGAGCCGCGGTGGCGGCATGGCCCGCAGGGCACGGGTGACGATCCGCAGCTGACGCAGGTTCCAGCCGGGTACGAACGACAGGTGGGTGGCGGCGACGGTGACCGGGCCGTGCGGGGTGTCGAGGACGGCGGCGAGCAGCACCCGTGGTTCGTCGCGTAGGAGCAGCAGCCGGGGGCCGGGGCCGCCGACGGCGACCGGAGCGGGTACGGGGGCCGGGCCGAGCCGGAGGGTCCGCCAGTGCCGGGCCGGGTACCGGCTGATCAGGCTGACCCCGTAGCGGGGTTCGTCGTGTCCGTCGTGGTCGTGACGGGGCACCCGGTAGGTGCTGCCGGGGGTGCCGACGAGGGCGGCGGCGAACCGGTGGGTGCCGGCGGTGAGCGCGGCGGCGGCCAGCGCGGTCAGGTCGAGGTGCCCGCTGCGGGGTTGGGCGTGGTCGACTTCCTGCAGGGCGCAGATGTCGGCGTCGAGGTCGACGATGGTGGCGGTGATCCGGTCGGGGTCGACGTGCCCGTCGTGGGGTGAGCGCCCGTGCAGCAGGTTGTAGGTGGCCATGCGCACACGGGCACCTTACGGGGTGCGGGTGGTGTGGCAGGGTGGCGGGATGGTGGTGAAGGCGTTGTGCTGCAGCGCGCTGGTGTTCCTGGCGGCGGGCTGGTGCGGGGTGTGGCTGCGGCGGCGTCGGGGGCGGTGAGGCGTGCCGGCCGTGCTGGTGGTGTGCCGGTCGGCTGTGGGCGGTGCAGGCCGAGGTCCGTGGGAGGTGCGGTGTCGACGGTGGAGTGTCCGGACGTGGCGGCGACGGTGGCGGCGGTGCGGCGGCGGCGGCCGGAGCTGGTGGATGCGGTGACGGCGGCGGTGCCGGGGGCACGGGCGGCGGTGCTGGCACGGTTGTGGGGTGCGTTGGGGCGTGAACCGGTGCCGGAGGTGACGGACCGTCGGGTGGTTGACGGACGGCTGGTGCTGGGGTTGGTCGACGGGCGGCGGGTGGTGGGACCGGCGGAGGCGGCGGAGTTGTTCGCGGCGGCGGGCCCGGGGCTGGGGGTGTCGGTGGTGGGGCCGGCCGGTGACCGGGCGGTGGCGGATCCGGCGGAGTTGTTGTCGGTGCTGGGGTGGCCCGGTGGTGGGGCGGTCGCCGGCGAGCTGGCGAACAGTGTGGCGAATCTGGCGTTGGCGCGGGGTGCGCGGGCGGTGGCGGGTGGTGGCGGGGGTCTGGTCCGGTCGGCGCACGGCTGGGAGCAGGCGGTCGTGGACGGGCATCCGGTGCATCCGGGGTGCCGGACCCGGGTGGGGATGTCGACGGAGGAGGTGCTGGCGTACGCGCCGGAGCATCGGCCGGTGGTGGAGGTTGAGTTGGTGGCGGTGCCGGGTGACCGGTGGGTGAGTTCGGGTTCGGGGTTGCCGCCGCTGCTGCCGGTGCATCCGTGGCAGCGGGATCATGTGCTGGGCGGGTACGGGTGGTTGCGGCCTACCGGCCGGGTGGTGCGGGTGCGGCCGTTGTTGTCGTTGCGGACGGTGGAGCCGGTGTCATCGGGTGGGGGCTGGCAGTGGAAGACGGCGGTGGATGTGCAGATGACCAGCGCGGTCCGGACGGTGTCGGAGGCGGCGGTGCGTAACGGTCCGGTGGTGACGGCGTTGGTGGCGCGGTTGGCGCGGCATGTGCCGGGGTTGTGGGTGTTACCGGAGGTGGCTGCGGGGGCTGTGGTGGTCGATGGGAGGTTGTGTCGGTCGTTGGCGGTGGTGCGACGGCGGGTGCCGCAGGTGGGCCCGGGGGTGCAGGTGATGCCGTTGGCGGCGTTGGCGGCGCCGGTGGCGGTGCCGGGTGGTCCGTCGGTGGCGGCGGGTCTGGTGCGGGCGGGGTACGGCGGTGATCCGGTGGCGTTCGTGTCGCGGTTGGCGCGGGTGGTGCTGGGGCCGGTGGTGAAGTTGCTGGGTCGAGGGGTGGGGCTGGAGGCGCACGGGCAGAACGTTTTGCTGGTGTGGCGTGGGGGTCGGCTGGTGCGGGTGTGGTATCGGGACGTGGGTGGGGTGCGGTTGGATGTGCGGCGGCTGGCTGCGGCGGGGGTGCCGGTGCCGGCGGTGTACGGCGATGTGGTGGCCGAGGATTCGGCGGAGGTGGCGGTGACGGCGGTGGCGGCGGTGGGAACGGCGTTGGGTGAGCCGGTGGCGGTGCTGGCCCGGGAGTTCGGGGTGGAGCCGCACGTGTTGTGGCGGGCGGTGGCGGTGGTGGCGCGGGACGTGGTGGCGGGGTTGCCGGCGGCGGTGCGGGGGTCGGTGGCATCGGCGGTGCTGGGTGGGCGGTGGCCGGTGAAGGCGATGTTGTCGATGCGGTTGGCGTCGGATCCGTTGACGCCGCGGTGGGCGTGGGTGGCGAGTCCGTTGGCGGGTGCGTGGTGAGCGGGGCTGGGTCGGCGGTGGGGGTGCTGTCCGGCGGCCGGTCGTGTGGTTGCGGGTTGGGTGTGGTCGGGGTGGACGCGGCGGTGACGGCGGCGGCGGCCGGGTTGGGGCGGGTGGCGCCGGACCTGGTGACGGGGTTCGGGGAGGCGGTGCCGTGGGCGGCGGGGGTGGTCGGTGGACGGCTGGTGGACGCGTTGTGCCGGGAGGATGTGGGTGGGGTGCGCCAGGCGTGGCGGGGCGCGGGCCGGTGGCACGGGTTCGACCGGTTCGTGGCCGACGCGGGGTCGGTGGCGGATCCGTTGGCGGTGTTGCCGGTGTCGGTGTTGGCGCGGCGGCGGGGGTGGGCGTTGGCGGCGGAGTTGACCGACGCGGTGGTGAATTTGGCGGTGGCGGCGACGCGGCCCGGTCCGGCGCGGGGTCCGGATGATCCGGACGGCTGGGGGGTGTGGGCCGAGCGGCTGGCGGTGACGGGGCACAACCTGCACCCGTGTGGGCGTACCCGGTTGGGGTGGTCGGTGGCGGATGTGGTGGCCCACGATGTGGAGTCGCCGGCGACGGGGGTCGGGTTCGTGGCGGTGCGCCGGGATCTGCATGTGGGTGAGGACGTGGCGGCGGAGTTGGCGCGCTGGTATCCGCAGGTGCCGGTGGCGCAGCCGGGCTGGGTGGTGCAGCCGGTGCATGTGTGGCAGCGGTCGGTGGTGTCGTCGCGGTACGCGGATCTGCTGGACCGGGGGGTGGTGCGGTTGTTGCCGGCGGTGGTGCCGGCGGTGCCGACGGCGGCGGTGCGAACGGTGCTGTTGCCGGCGGGGCGCGACGGTGCGCGCCGGTATCTGAAGTTGTCGGTGGACATTCAGGTGACGTCGACGCGGCGGACGATCTCGATGGCGAGTGTGCGTAACGGTCCGGCGTTGTCGACGGTGTTGGCGTCGTTGGTGGCGGCCGACGAGGTGGCGGCGCGGCGGCTGGTGTTGTTGCCGGAGGTGGCGGGTGCGGCGGTGCGGGTGGGGTCGGGGCGGGACATGTCGGTGATCGTGCGGGGCGGGTTGGCGGGGCGGCTGGTGCCGGGTGAGGTGGCGGTGCCGGGGGTGGCGTTGGTGACGTCGGCGCAGTTGGCGCGGCGGGTGGCGGATTTCGGTGGGGTGCGGGGGCTGGTGGGGGCGGTGGCCGGGTTGGGGTTCCTGGGGGCGTACGCGCGGGTGGTGTTGCCGCCGTTGCTGCGGTTGGCGAGCCGGTTCGGGGTGGCGTTGGAGGCGCATCTGCAGAACTGTCTGCCGACGTTCCGTGACGGGGTGCCGTATCGGTTGGTGGTGCGCGACTTCGCGGGGCTGCGGTTGTTGTTGCCGCGGTTGGCGCAGGCGGGGGTCGAGGTGGGGTTGGCGCCGGGTTCGGTGGTGGGTACCGACGACGCGGCGGTGATGCGGGCGAAGTTGGGGTACACGGCGTTGCAGGCGCATCTGGGTGAGGTGGTGTTGGGGTTGGTCACCGGGTGGGGGGTCGACGAGGCGGCGGCGTGGCGGGTGGTGCGGGAGGTGGTGGACGAGGTGTACGAGGGTCTGCGGTCGGCTGGTGGGGTCGAAGCCGGGTGGGCGGCCGACGATCATCGGGCGTGGACGGCGCCGATGGTGGCGCACAAGGCGTTGGTGCGGATGCGGTTGTCCGGTGCCGGGGACGTGTACGTGCCGGTGCGGAACCCGGTCGGTGATGCCGGGTTCGACGGCGGTCCGCCGGTGGGGGCGCGGTGACGGTGCCGGCTGTGGTGGTGCCGCCGCGGGTGGCGGCGGTGGTGGCGGAGTTGGCCGCCGGTGACGAACCGGTGTGTGCCTACGTGTACGACCGGGCGGTGTTGCGGGAGGCGGCGGCGCAGGTGCGGGCGGCGTTGCCGGCGGGTTCGGTGCTGCTGTACGCGATGAAGGCGAACGGGCATCCGGCGGTGGTGGCGGAGTTGGCGGCGGCGGTGGACGGGGTCGAGGTGGCGTCGGGTGGCGAGTTGGCGGCGGCGGTGGCGGCGGGTGCCGGTCAGCTGGTGTTCGGTGGGCCGGCGAAGACGGACGGGCAGTTGGCGGCGGCGGTGGCGGCGGGTGCGGTGGTGAACGTGGAGAGTGTGTTGGAGTTGCGGCGGCTGGATCTGGTGGCGCGGGCGGCGGGAGTACCGGCGGTGGCGGCGCTGCGGGTGAACCGGCCGGGTGGCGGGTTGGCGGGTAGTCACCGGATGGTGGGTGCGGCGACGCAGTTCGGGGTTGACGAGGCCGATCTGGGTGCGGTGGTGCAGGTGGCGGCGGAGCTGCCGGGGGTGCGGCTGGTGGGGTTCAGTCTGCACGCGGTGTCGAACAATGTGGATGCGGTGGCGCATGCGGGGTTCGTGGTGGATGCGGTGGGCTGGGCGGTGGCGGCGGCGCGGCGGTGGCGGGTGGGGTTGGAGTATGTGAATGTGGGCGGCGGGTTCGGGGTGGACTACCGGGGTGGGCGGCGGTTCGATGTGGCGGCGTTGCGGGCCGGGTTGGCGGGGTTGGTGGTGCCGTCGGGGGTACGGCTGGTGTTCGAGCCGGGTCGGCTGCTGGTGGCGGACGCCGGCTGGTATGTGGCGCAGGTGGTGGATCTGAAGCGGACGCAGGGCCGGTGGTTCGCGGTGGTGCGGGGCGGTACGCACCATTTCCGGTTGCCGGCGGCGTGGGGGTACGACCATCCGTTCGGGGTGGTGCCGGTGGACCGGTGGCCGTATCCGTTCGCCCGGCCGCAGGTGGCGGCGGTGGCGGTGGATGTGTCGGGTGAGTTGTGTACGCCGCGCGACGTGCTGTGCCGGGGGCAGGTGGTGGGGCGGCTGCGGGTGGGTGACGTGGTGGTGTTCGGCCGGGCCGGCGCGTACGGGTGGGACATTTCGCATCATGATTTCCTGCGGCATCCGTACCCGCGGATGGTGGTGGTGTGACGGGGCCGGCCGCCCGGCGCCGGGGTCGGGCGGGGGGTCAGCGGCGGGCCCAGTGGGCAGCGCGGATTTCACGTAGCGCCCGGCGTCGGGCGTCGCCGCGCAGGGTGTCGACGTAGAGGCGGCCGTCGAGGTGATCGGTTTCGTGTTGCAGGGCGCGGGCGAGGAATCCGCTGCCGGTGACGGTGACGGGTTGGCCGTGCTGGTCGACGCCGTGGACAGTGGCGTGGCGGGCCCGGGTGGTCGGGAAGTACAGGCCGGGGATGGACAGGCAGCCTTCGTCGTCGGTGTCGTCGGGTGACAGCTCGCCGGCGGGTGGTTCGAGCCGGGGGTTGACGACGTGGCCGCGGTGGCCGTCGGCGTCGTAGACGAACACGCGGGCGCTGACGCCGATCTGCGGGGCGGCGACCCCGGCGCGGCCGGGGGCGCCGAGCAGGGTGTCCATCAGGTCGGTGACCAGTGCGCGCAGGGTGTCGTCGAAGTCGGTGACCGGTTCGGCGGGGGTGCGCAGCGCGGCGTCGCCGATGATCCGGATCGGGCGCATGGTCATGGCGGTCAGGCTACCTGGGCGTGGTGCGGGTTGCCGGATGGCGGGCCGGGTGTGCGGGTGGTGCGAGTCGTTCAGGGCAGGCAGTGGGCGGCGGCCGGGGCCTAGGATGTGTGGGAGCGTTTCCACGCCGACCGGTCGGACATGCCTCGGCCGAAGGGAGGATTCTTGGTTCCGCAGGCCGTCACCTGCTCGGAACGGTGTCGTTCGGCTTGGTAACGTTCATCACTGGTCATGTGAACCATGACACAGCACCCCCCACAGTTCCCGGAGATCCCGATGTGCCAGCACCAACCGATCTGTCCCTCGGCTGACGCCGTCGACCGGGAAGCGGCCCGCGTCGTCGCCTGCTTCCGCGAACAGGGCTGGAGCCTGCTCTGCAACGGTGTCATCGTGTTCGAGGACACCGGCGAGCTGCTTCCCGACGGCAGCAGCATCGCCCCGCACCGCGGCCCCGCCCGGCACGCTCTCGCCGCCTGACCGGCAGCAGCCACCGCAGGCTCACCGTCGAGCCGACCCGACCTGTCCTCAGCCGGCGGCGAACGCCTCCGGCGGAGGACACGCGCACACCAGATTCCGGTCCCCGTAGGCGCTGTCGACCCGCCGTACCGGTGGCCAGTACTTCCCGGTCCGCTGCCCCGGCCCCGCCGGGTACGCGGCCACCGACCGCGGATACGGCAGCGCCCATTCGTCGGCGGTGACCAGCGCCGCCGGGTGCGGTGCCTGCCGCAGCGGGCTGTCCGCCACCGGCCACCGGCCGGCCGCGACGTCGTCGATCTCCGACCGGATCGTGATCATAGCGTCACAGAACCGGTCCAGTTCGGCCAGGTCCTCGCTCTCGGTCGGCTCCACCATCAGCGTGCCGGACACCGGAAACGACATCGTCGGCGCGTGGAACCCGTAGTCGATCAGCCGTTTCGCCACGTCCTCGACGGTCACCCCGGTCGCCCGGGTCAACGCCCGCAGGTCCAGCACACACTCGTGCGCCACCAGGCCCTTGTTACCGGCGTACAGGACCGGAAAATGCGGCCGCAGCCGCGCCGCCACATAGTTGGCCGCCAGCACCGCCGCCCCGGTCGCCCGCACCAAACCGTCGGCACCCATCAGCCGCAGATACGCCCACGGGATCGGCAAAATCCCGGCCGAACCGTACCGGGCACCCGACACCACCGGCCGGTCAGCATCGCCGCCGACCGGATCACCCGGCAGGAACGGCGCCAGATGCGCCCGCACCGCGACCGGACCCACCCCCGGCCCGCCACCGCCGTGCGGAATGCAGAACGTCTTGTGCAGATTCAGGTGCGACACGTCCGCCCCGAACCGACCCGGCCGGGCGAACCCCAGCAACGCGTTCAGGTTCGCCCCGTCGACATACACCTGCCCGCCGGCGTCGTGCACCCGGGCACACAACTCGGCGATACCGTCCTCGTACACGCCGTGCGTCGACGGATACGTCACCATCATCGCCGCCAGGTCGGCACCGTGTACGGCGATCAGCCGCGCCGCGTCGTCGACGTCGACGTTGCCGTCGGCGTCGCAGCCGACCACCACCACCCGCATGCCCGCCATCACCGCGCTCGCCGCGTTCGTGCCGTGCGCCGACGACGGAATCAGACACACGTCCCGCCGCGTCTGCCCCCGGGACCGGTGGAAGCCGCGGATCGCCAACAAACCAGCCAACTCCCCCTGCGACCCGGCGTTGGGCTGCACACTGACCGCGTCGTAGCCGGTCACCTCTGCCAGCCAACGCTCCAACTCGCCGATCAGCTGCCGGTAGCCGGCCGTCTGCCCGGCCGGCGCCAGCGGGTGCACGTCGGCGAACCCAGGCCAACTGACCGGCTCCATCTGCACCGCCGCGTTCAGCTTCATCGTGCACGACCCCAACGGGATCATCCCCCGGTCCAGGGCGTAGTCGACGTCGGCGAGCCGCCGCAGATACCGCAGCATCGCCGTCTCGCTGCGGTACGCGTGGAACACCTCGTGGGTGAGGAACTCCCCGGTGCGCCGCCACCCGGCCGGAATCAGCACCGGCGCCTCCCCCGCGTACGCGGGCACCCCGAACGCCGCCCACACCACCGCCAGGTGCTCCTCGGTGGTGGTCTCGTCGCATGCCACCGCCACTGTGTCGGCGTCCACCAGCCGCAGGTTCACCCCCCGGTCCGCCGCCCGCGCCACCACCGCGGCGGCCCTACCCGGCACCACCGCGGTCACCGTGTCGAACAACGGCCCGTCCGCAACGGCGACCCCGCCGGCGGCCAACCCGGCCCGCAACCGGGCCGCCATCGCATGGGTACGCTGCGCGATCGCCGTCAACCCCTGCGGGCCGTGGTACACCGCGTACATGGCGGCCGTCACCGCCAACAGCACCTGCGCCGTGCAGATGTTGCTGGTTGCCCGCTCCCGGCGGATGTGCTGTTCCCGGGTCTGCAACGCCAGCCGGTACGCCCGGTCACCGGCCACGTCCCGCGACACCCCGACCAGCCGGCCCGGCAGCATCCGTTCCAGACCGGAACGCACCGCCAGGTAACCGGCGTGCGGACCGCCGAACCCCATCGGCACCCCGAACCGTTGCGTGGTGCCGACCGCCACGTCCGCACCGTACGCCCCCGGTGGCCGCAGCAGTGTCAACGCCAACAGGTCCGCCGCCACCGTCACCAGCGCCCCTGCCGCGTGCGCCACCGCCACCAGCGGGGCGTCGTCCCGCAGCCGCCCCGACACGCCCGGGAACTGCAGGTGCAGCCCGAAGAACTCGTCCGGCAGGCCGGCCCGCACGTCACACACCCGCACCTGCACACCCAGCGGCTCCGCCCGGGTCCGCAGCACCGCCACCGTCTGCGGCAACGTGTCGGCGTCCACCACGTACACGTCGCTGCGTGCCTTCGACGCCCGCCGTGCCAACGTCATCGCCTCCGCCGCAGCGGTCGCCTCGTCCAGCATCGACGCGTTCGCCGTGGCCAGCCCGGTCAGATCCGACACCATCGTCTGATACGTCAGCAGCGCCTCCAACCGGCCCTGGCTGATCTCCGGCTGGTACGGGGTGTAAGCGGTGTACCAGGCAGGATTCTCCAGCACGTTGCGGCGGATCACCGCCGGTGTGTGGGTGCCGTGGTAGCCGGTCCCGATCATCGACACCGCCGCCGTGTTCGCGTCGGCCAGCCGCCGCAACGCGGCCGTCATCTCCGGCTCGCTGACCGGCTCCGGCAAGTCCAGCTGGCCCCGCCAGCGGATCACCTCAGGAATCGCGGCATCCATCAGATCAGCGACGCTGGAGTAACCGACGACATCCAGCATCCGCTGCTGGGCGACCGGATCGACGCCGACGTGACGGTCGACAAACAGGGACGAGGCACTCACCAGGCGGCTCCCGGGACGAGGTCGGCAGGCAACCTCCCCCTCTGTCGGCGCCGCCGCCTCCAGAGTCGCCAACCCGTGTGGTCCTTCTGCCTGAGAGGTTCCGGGGAGGATTTGCCCCTTCGGCGCCGCCCACCGGGTAGCGGACGGTCTCTCCCACACGGGATGTACGGCGGTCTACACGCTACCGGCAGCACCCGCCCTGCCGGGCGGTGACGTCGATCACGAAGCCAGCTTCGCCCGTGTCGCCCCGGCCGCCGCAGCTGCGGCGCGCGAATTCAGCCGGCGCGGCGGCGCGCCCGGCGCGCCGCCAACTCGTCGCCTCCGGCCACCGGCACCACCACCTCCGGCTCGGAAGTCACCGCCGGCTCCGCCGGAAGCTGCGACAACGATCCCTGGATCTCCTTGAACGCCCCGCCGATCGCGATCCCGAACACCCCCTGGCCGCCCTGCAACAGGTCGACGACCTCCTCGGGGGACCGGCACTCGTACACCGTCGTCCCGTCCGAGATCAGGGTGATCCCCGCCAGGTCCCCGACCCCGCGGGACCGCAACGTCTCGATCGCCCGACGGATGTTCTGCAGCGACACACCGGCGTCCAGCAGCCGCTTGACCACCTTCAGCACCACCAGGTCGCGGAACGAGTACAGCCGCTGCGAACCCGAACCTGTCGCGTCACGCACGCTCGGCACCACCAGCGACGTCCGCGCCCAGTAGTCCAACTGCCGGTAACTGATCCCCACCGCGTGGCAGGCGGTCACTCCGCGATAGCCGACGGCGTCGGCGTCCGATCCGGCACCGTCCACGTCACCAGACGACCCCGGCTCCGGCTCTCGCTGTGCGGGCATACGGAAACCTCCCCGTCAGGGCGGCCCACACCAGGACGGAACATGAGCCGATCGACAGGACCAGCGTAACGCCGGCAGCGGGCCGTACCAGGCAACCCGGGCCGCGACACGCCGCGTACGGGCTGCCACGCCACGGGATGACACCCGCCGGCAGCGGTCAGCCCGCGAAATCCTCTGGACGCACCTGGTCCAGAAACTCCCGGAACTTCTCGACCTCGTCCTCCTGCTCATCCGGAATCAGGATGCCCGCCTCGGACAGCACCTGCTCAGCACAACGAATCGGAGCACCGACCCGCAACGCCAATGCGATCGAATCACTCGGCCGAGCCGAAACCCGCACACTGTCACCGATGACCAGGTCCGCGTAGAAGACGTTGTCCTTCAACTCGGTGATCTCCACCGCCTGCAGCGGCGCCCGCACAGCGGCCAGCACGTCCCGCAACAGATCATGCGTCAACGGCCGCGCCGGCTTCACGCCCTGCTGCTCGTACGCGATCGCCGTGGCCTCCACCGCACCGATCCAGATCGGCAGGTAACGGTCCCCGTCCACCTCACGCAGCAGCACGATCGGCTGGTTGGTGGGCAACTCCACCCGCACCCCGACCACGCTCAGCTCACGCACCGCCGCCTCCGTGTCGTCGTCACCAAACCCGCTCCGGCCCTCCCTGCACGGTACACGGACCACAGCGCCACCGTCCGGTCCCGCCAGTCACCTCACCGGCCGAGCGCCCCCCGCAGACCTGCCCGCACCAGCGCTGCGTGAAGCTGCTGCGACAACCCGATCAGCTCCCGCGCCGTCTCCGCCGCCCGAGCCCGGGCAGCCGGATCACTCTGCCGCGCCAACGGCGCCACCAACTGGGCGAACAGACCCGACTCGCGGTCCGCCGCCGCCCGTACCGCCCGCAGATGACGCACCTCGAGGCCATGCCGCAGCAGCCCCGCCACCGCCGTGGCGATCACCAGCGCATCGGCGTCGTACCAGCCCGGCGCCACCGCGACCACCAGACCCAGCCGCTCCACCTCGGTCAACGTCACCGACTCGAGACCACTGCGGGACAGCAGCTCCGTGCGGCTCAACCGGGACTGCGCCAGCTGCCCCTGCGCCGGCACCGGCGACCGGCCCGGCACCTCACCGGACGGACCGACCGCCACCAACGTCGGACGCGACCGGCCCGCCGCCGACTCGGCGTCCCGCGCCGCCAGCTGCTCACGAATCACCCGCAGCGGAAGATACTGGTCCCGCTGCGCCGTCAGGACGAAACGCAACCGATCCAGATCGTCCCAGCTGTACTTGCGGTAACCCGACGGCGACCGCCGCGGCTCCACCAGGCCCTCGGCCTCCAGGAACCGCAACTTCGAAATCGTCGTGTCCGGAAACTCCGGGCGGAGCTGGGCCAGCACCTCGCCGATACTCATCAACGACGAACCGGCCACGTCCTCCCGGGCCGCCGCCTGCTCACTCACCACGACACCCCCGGCTCACCGACCGGCGTCACCCACACACCGCGCACGAAGCCACCTCCGTCCGCGCCCCGGACGTCAACCGCGGCCGGCCTCCTCGTCCGGCCGCGGACCGGCGATGAAGACCAGCCGGAACTTACCGATCTGGACCTCGTCACCGTTGCTCAGGGTCGCCGCCTCCACCCGCTCACGATTGACATAGGTGCCGTTCAGGCTACCCACATCGCGCACCGTGAAGGTACCGCCGTCACGGTGGAACTCCGCATGCCGCCGCGACACCGTCACGTCGTCCAGGAAAATGTCACTGTCCGGATGCCGGCCGCTCGTCGTCACATCGTGGTCCAGCAGGAACCGGGCCCCCGCATTCGGGCCCCGCCGCACCACCAGCAACGCCATCCCCGGCGGCAACGAACCCGACATCCGGCTCGGCACCACGTCGGCGTCCGGCCCCTCCAGCACTTCGTCGAGCGAACCGAGGTTCAACGTCGACGTGACGTCGAGCGGGGGGAACTCGTCGTCTGGGCGCGTCATGGACCACCTCACGGATCTGTTCGGTCGGCGTCGGGTGTGTCGGGTCGGCCACCAGACCTTGAACGATCGCAAGGCGCAAGCTCCCCCGTGCCAGGACGGCAATTTCCGCAACGCTCAACTGTTGTTGGCTTCTCGGTCGACTGGGCGAGCCTAGCCAGCGCCGAAAACAAGGGTCAACAAGACTCGCGGGCACACGATACCTCGCCGACGCCGCCGGGTCAGCGCTCGGTGAGCTCCCGGTACGCCGCGGCGTCGAGCAACCCGCTCACCGCCTGCGGATCAACCGGCGACAACTGCACCAGCCAACCGGCGCCGTACGGGTCGGCATTGACCGTCTCCGGTGCGTCCACCAGCGCCTCGTTACGGGCCACCACCGTGCCGGTCAACGGCGCGTAGATCTCCGACACGCTCTTCGTCGACTCGATCTCACCGCACGGCTCGCCCGCCGACACCTCGGCGCCGACCGCGGGCAGCTCGACGAACACGATGTCGCCCAACGCCTCCTGCGCGAAATGGGTCACACCCACCCGCACAGGACCGGCGGCGTCACCCGCCACCCACTCATGCTCCGCGGTATACCGCAGATCCTCTGGAATCACGGCCGGTCCTTCGGTCTGTGCACCACTCACCACCACTGACAACCCGCCCACCGACGACACCCCGTCCGATCAGGAGACCGGGCGGGCGTACCGCAGCTGACTCGGATCACTCAAGGCCGACACCTCGACCACGTCGCGCTCCTCGACGATCACCGTACCGCCGTCACCGGACACCGAAGCCACCACCCCACCCGGAATGTTCAACGCCGTCCGCATCGTCGACGGCTCACCGATCACCAGCACCTCGTACGGACCGGTCAACCGTACGCCGTCCACCTCCACGCCGCCGTCGACGTCCAGCAGGTAGCTGCTCGCCACGATCCGCACCGACTGCCCGTCCCCGCCGCTGACCTGCATCACCTCGGCACCCGCACCCCGCAGCTCCTGCACCGCGTCCAACAGCTCCGACGCCCGGATCGGCTCCCGACCGGCGACGAACCGCACCCGCAGGCCCGGCCCCTGCGCCGGCAGACTGCCGCCCAGTACCCCCAGCTCGTCCGCCCGACGCGACGCTTCCTCCAACGCCGCCGCCCGGCCCTCGGCACCAGAGGTCAACTGCCGCTGACTCGCCTCCAGCTCCGCGATGTCCTGCCGCAGCCGCTCCTCCCGGGCCTCCAGGTCCGACAGAATCCGTACCAGATCCTCCTGGCGGGCCGCCGCCAACGTCGGATCCGTCGACGTGCTGCGAACCTGAACGGCCAGGGTGAACCCGAGCAGCACCAGCAGACCCACGATCATCAGCCCGGCAGTGGACACCCGCCGGGAACCCCGACCCGCGCCGGCACCCGACGACCCGTCCTCACCACCGTCGACCCCAGCGCCTGGACCGTCCGGAGCTGGCACCCCGGCGGTGTCCAGCGGCTCACCGGACCCGGCCGGAACCCGCCCACCCGCACCCGGCGACCGCGCCGCGTCCGGCCAGCCCGTACCGGTACTCCTACGTTGCACCATCAGCCACGCCTCACGCCCGGAACAGGTGCCGTCGGATCGCCGCCACGTTGCCGAAGATCCGCACCCCGAGCACCACCACCACGCCGGTGGACAACTGCCCGCCCACCCCCAACTGATCGCCCAGATACACGATCAGACCCGCCACCAGAACATTCGAGATGAACGAGATCACGAACTGCTTGTCGTCGAAGATCCCGTCCAAACTGGCCCGGACCCCGCCGAACACCGCGTCCAACGCCGCCACCACCGCGATCGGCAGGTACGGCTGCAGCACCGCCGGCACCACCGGGTCGAAGTAGATCCCCAGCAGCATTCCGACGAGTAGCGCCAACACGGCGATCATCGAGGGCCTCCTCCCGAGGCGGTCACGGACGGGTCGGCGCCACCCGTCCCGGATGGGCTGGCCGACGGCGCACGGGCGTACCGCAGCTGCGGCCCACTCGCCGCCGGCAACATCAGATCATCAGCCGAACGGACCCCGAACGACAACCCGTGATCAGCCGAGACCGCCCGCAGCACCGCGGCTGCCTGGCTGGTCCTGAACGCGTCGGCCATCGACTCCGGGCCGATCGCCGACACCTCGTATGGGCCGGTCACCGGCCGGAAATCGACCAGGATGGCGCTGCCCGCCGCCCGGATCGTCGAGGTCGCGGTCAGCCGTCTGCCGTTGACCGCGACCGCCTCGGCGCCGACGCTCCACAAGGCGTTGGCCACGTCCTGCAGATCCCGGTCCAATACCCGACCCAACTCACTGACCGAGCCCTCACCGGTCACCGGATCCACCATCTCCGGCGCGTCCGCCAACTCGACGACCACTCCGTCCCCGGTCACCCGGGCCAGCCCGGCGGCGGCTTCCAGGTCACGCAGGTCCGCCGCCCGGGCCCCGTCCAGCACCGTGTCGCGCTCCCGGGCCACCTCGTCCCGCAACGCGTCCACGCGGTTCTGCAACTCGTCGGTCTCCGCCTGGCGCTGGGTCACCTGCTCCACCAGGCCGGCCCGTGCCTGCGACCGGCTCGGTTCGTCCGCCACCGTCTTCTGGTAGGCGAGCACCACCAGGAAGCCGACCGCAGCCATCGACAAGGCCATCGCCGCCCGTGCCGTCACCCGCCGCCAGCCCTGCGGTGGTCCGGTCGCCGACCGGCGAGCCGCCGCGTCGGTGTAGCCGGGATCCAGCGGCGCCCGGAACAGTTCGGTCAGAAAGTCCGGCGCGTATCCACGGTGCGGGCCGGACTCGCGGCGGTCCGCCTCGCTCATGCCCGCTCCGTTTCTGCCCCGGCGGCCCGGACCAACGCTGCGGCCTGCCGTACGTACAGCAAGCCCGCGATCCAGTACAGCACCAGACCCCACCAGGCCAGACCCCATCCGACCGCAGCCGCCACCGACGCCGCCGCAGTGAATCCCAACACTGCCGACAGCAACAGAATGGGAAACGCCGCCAAAAGTACGAAGGTTGCGGTCTTTCCTACATAGTGCACCTGCGGCGGTCCGTAGCCAAATCGGCGCAACACGACAAGGCAGCCGGCCAGTAGCACTTCGCGACTGAGCAACGCCACTGTGAACTGCCAGGGCATCACCTCGCGGGCGGTGAACGCCAGCAACGTGGCCAGGATGTACAGCCGGTCGGCGAGTGGATCCAGCAGTTCACCGAGCCGGGACACCTGACGGATCCGGCGCGCGACAAACCCGTCCACCCAGTCGCTGGTCCCGCCGACGGCCAGGACCAGTAGCGCCGCGATATCAGCACGATGCACCAGAAAAAGGTACAGAAACAGAGGTACGCCCAATAAACGGACAAAGCTGATCAGATTAGGAATGGTGAAGACCTGGCTCGCCACATCGGTCCGCGTCGACGCGGACTGCGCGGACGGACGCGACACCGACACTTCCTCTCCCCCGCTCCGACCGGCCTGTCCCACCGGACCGGAATCGAGCGGCGGCGAACGAGCCCGACGGTCCCCCAAGGGGCACTGTCACCTGGCGAGCGCCACTATAACGCGCCCCTCACCCATCACCTGCCGACTCACCGTGGCCGCCCCCGCCGACGGCCACCCGGCGACGCATGAACGACTGCCAGTAACCGATCATCCGCTCCACCCCGTCCACCCCGTCCACCAGTTCAGCCAGCCACCGGGCCCGCTCCGGGCTCCACAAGCCGTCGCTGACGATCCAGCCCTGGCCACCCAGTTCGTTGAGCACCTCCAGCCGTCGGCCGGTCAACACCTGGCACCGGTGCCCTGCGCCGTCAGCGACCACGGTGACCGTCGGCCCGGCGGCCGGCTGCCTACCCCCTTCGGCAGGTGCCACCGTCTGCACGAAGTACAGGTACCCGTACTCCCAACGATCGTCGAGCGGTGACCCGACGCCCACCGTCGGTGCCACCGCCTGCCGCTGCTCGGCCACCCGGCCCGGCTACCCGCGCGTACCGGGTGGCAAACCCCTGCCCACCCGGTACGACATCCCCGCTACCTGCGACCCCTTGCCATGGGACGGCAGTCGATCATGCTTGGATGATGGGCATGCCGGCCCACCACGAACCAGACGCCCGGCGTGACCGGTCCACGGCCGACGCCTCGCCCGGCGAAATCTCCCGCCGTCGTACGCAGCGGACCCGGTGGTACCCGGTCGACCAGCTCAGCCCGCTCGCCCGAGCGCTGCTCAGCGACGACCTCGGCGGTCGCGACGTGGTGCCGCAGCACGTCGCCGACCGGGTCAACGCGGAGGCTGACCAGTGGGCCAGCCATGGATTCACCGAGCAGACCGTCCGTCCCTGGCGGGACCTGCCCCCGGCCGCCGCCGGGCACCTCGCCGGCCGGCAGGTCGACCCGAGGGTGCTCGATCTGCCCGTCGCCGTCGTCGCCGGAACCCCGCCGGTGCCGTTGCGGATCGCGATCGTCACCGGCCGGCTGCCTGCTGAACGGGCCTACGAGCTGTTGGTGCTCACCGGCGAACACCAGCCGGCAGAGTCCCCGGTGAGCAATCCCCCGCCGACGACCCCCGAGCCTCCCCGGGCCCGACCGGTGACCCCGGTGCTGTTCTCCCATGCCCAGCCTGACGATGCCGCCGGGCGGAGCTGACCAGGTACTGCTGCGGTGTTGGTGACTTCGTTGGTGCTGTCTCATGTGTGCGGGGTCGGCATATTTCCTTGAGGAGGCTAGGACGCTAGGTTGAGTCATGCGACAACATCGCCGCCGGGCTGCGATCAATCGAGAGACTTCTCTAGTATCGGAATGTCCCGTGCCGGTCGTCGTCTTCGGTGGGCGCCCGGCTGCCAGGAGGTGAAACCATGTCCGAGCTCCGGGCCGCCGAACCCCGCAGCTACCCCTTCTCCGCGCCCGACCGTCTCCACCTCGACGACACCTACCGGCAGCTACAGCAGGACCGGACGCTGGTCCGGGTCCAGCTGCCGTTCGGGGAACCGGCCTGGCTGGCCACCCGGCACGCCGACGTCCGGTTCGTCCTCGGCGACGCCCGGTTCTCCCGCGCCGCCAGCGTCGGCCGCGACGAACCACGGATCACCCCCCGACAGATCGAGGGCGGAATTCTGTCGATGGACCCGCCGGAACACACTCGGTTACGGCGCCTGGTCGCCAAGGCGTTCACCGCCCGGCGGGTCGAACAGCTCCGACCGCAAACCCGGCAATTCGCCGACGAACTGCTGACCGACATGATCGCCGACGGGCCGCCAGCGGACCTCGTCGAACACTTCGCCACCCCGCTGCCGGTCCGGGTCATCTGCGAGCTCCTCGGTGTGCCCTACGCCGACCGGGAACACTTCCATACCTGGAGCGAAGCCGTCGTCTCCACCACGTCGCTCTCCCCCGACCAGGTACGGGGGTATCTCGAGAACCTGCACGGCTACATCGCCGGACTGGTCGAACAGCGCCGCCGGCACCCGACCGACGACCTACTCGGCGCCATGGTCCAGGCCCGGGACACCGACGCAAGCCGGCTCACCGAGGCCGAACTCGTGCAGCTCGCCGCCGGGCTGCTGGCCGCAGGCCATGAGACCACCGTGACCCAGATCCCCAACTTCGTCTACGTCCTGCTCACCCAGCCGGACCAGTTCGCCGCCCTGCGCGCCGACCCGGCCCTGGTACCGGGCGCCGTCGAGGAGCTGACCCGGTACGTCCCGCTCGGCGCCGCATCCTCATTCGCTCGGTATGCCGCCGTGGACGTCGAGGTCGGCGGAGTGCTCGTTCGGGCCGGTGAACCCGTCATCGGATCGTTGTCGGCGGCCAACCGCGACCCCGAGGTCTTCACCGACCCGGACCGGCTGGACCTGACCCGGACCAGCAACCCGCACGTCGGCTTCGGTCACGGCGTACACCACTGTCTCGGCGCCCAACTGGCCAGGATGGAGCTGCAGGTGGCAGTGGAGGCGGTGGTGCGGCGGCTGCCGCAGCTACGGCTGGCCGTACCCGAGGATCAGCTGGTGTGGAAGACCGGCCTGCTGGTGCGCGGGCTGAGCGCGATGCCGGTGACCTGGGGATGATCCTCCTTCCCGGGCCCGACGCGGGCCGTGCCGTCCATCGAAGATGAGTCGTCCCAGTCCCCTGCGGCCGATGCCATGGCTGTTCTCCGGAGGTGACGATGAACAAGCGGTCCTGGCAGGTCAGCGTCGACGGGCAACGGTGCGTCGGGACCGGCATCTGCGCCGGTACCGCCCCGGGACATTTCAGCCTGGTCGACGGGGTGTCCCGGCCGGCCGCGTCCGACATCGACCCGGCTGACACCGTCGTCGACGCTGCTGAGTCATGCCCGGTCGAGGCGATTCTGGTCCGCGACTTCGACGGCACCCCGCTGGCACCGCTGCCCTGACCCCGGCGGGTCGGGCCCGATCGACGGCCATCCGGATCTGACCGGAGGGCGGACCGGACGACCACCGGCGGTCGGCTTGCACACATCCGGCCCGGTCGACAACGATTCATCCCGGCACGCACGCGTCCGTTCCTGGCGCTCGGCCCACGAAACGACCGACGGCACCGGCGGTCGGTACGCCCACGACCCGCCCGGAGTCAATCGCGATGAACCGTTGCCCCGGTCGCACCGAACTACCAGGAGTGAGACAACGACGAGCCGCCCGGCGGGCCCGGCACGCCGCAGCCGGCGTCGCGGCACTGCTACTCGGCGGCATACTGGTGATGGTCGCCCCCGCCGGCCCGGCGGCCGCACACGCGGTGCTGGTCACGGCGGAGCCAGCCCCCGGATCGGTGCTGGGCAACTCGCCCCGGGAAGTGGTGCTGACGTTCAGCGAACCGGTCCGCCCGGTCACCGGGCGCCTGCAGGTGCTGGCGCCGGACGGTAAACGGATCGACGACGGAACGCCACAAACCAACGGGACCACCGTCACCGTCCCGGTCCGGGTCGCCGACCGCCCGCTCGGCACCTACCTGGTCAGCTACCGGGTGATCTCGGCGGACAGCCACCCGGTGGGCAGCGGTTACACGTACTCGGTGGGAGCGCCGTCCGCGACCGTGCCCGAGCCCCGCGACGGCGGACAGCGGCTGCCGGTCGCGATCGCCGTGACCACCGCGAAGTACGTCGGCTACGCCGGGGTGCTGCTCGCCGTCGGGCCCGCGCTGCTGCTGGCGCTGCTGTGGCCGCCCCGGCTGAGCCGCCGGCCCGGCAAGCTCATGGTCGGCACCGGGCTGGGGCTTGTCGGTCTGGCCACAGTGGCCGGACTGTACCTGCAGGCACCGTACTCGACCGGCAGTGGACTGCTGGAGGTCTCCGCCGGGGACCTGGCCGCCGTCGTGGACAGCGGGTACGGGCTGGCGCTGCTCGGCCGGCTGGTGGTCCTGGCCGCGGTGGCGGCACTGGTGTCACCGGCCCTCGCCGGGGTCGGTGGCACCCGTCGCGGGCTGGCCCTCGTCGGGCTGGGCGTGGCCGGCCTGGTCACCTGGCCGCTGACCGGTCACGCGGTGGCGGCGCCGCTACCGCCGGTCAGTATCGCCGCCGACACCGTGCACATCGCGGCGGTCGGGGTGTGGATCGGCGGGCTGGTGACCCTCGGCGCGGTCCTGCTGCGCCGCACCCACCCCCGTGTGCTGGGCCGGATCCTGCCGGTCTGGTCCCGGTGGGCGACGGTGGCGGTCAGCTGGCTGCTGCTGGCCGGTGCCGTCCAGGCGCTGATGGAGACCCGCGACCCGACCGCACTGGTCACCACCGCGTACGGACGGTTGGTACTGGTGAAGATCGCGCTGGTGGCGGTTCTGCTGCTGACCGCCGGGTACGCGCGACGGCTGGTCGGGCGTTGGCGGGCGTCGCAGGTGCGGCGACTCACCGGCCTGGTCGGTGTCGAGGTCGCGGTGGCCGTGGTGGCGCTCGGGGCCAGCGCGGTACTGGTGCAGACGACACCGGCCCGTACCGCCGTCGTCGAGGCCCAGGCCCTCGGGCAGGACACCTTCGCCCAGACGCTGACCAGCTCGCTGTACACCCTCCAGTTCGACATCTACCCGGTACAACTCGGCGAGCACAACACGGTGCACGCCTACGTGTACACGCCGGAGGGCGCGCCGGTACGGGTCGAGGAGTGGACGATGACCACCTCGCTGCCGGCACAGGACGTCGAACCGGTGACCACCCTGCTACTGGGGGTGGACGACAATCACGCGGTCGGCGCGGTCGCGTTCCCGGTGCCGGGCGAGTGGGAGCTGCGCTTCACCATCCGGCTGTCCGACATCGACCAGGCGACCGTGCGTACCACCGTGCCGGTGCGCTGAGCGGCGGCGGGCCGGCGTGCGGTAGGGAGACCGGGACGGCAGCGGTCACTGTTCGGTGAGCCGCCAGGGGGTCGTGCCGCCGGTGACGACCAGTTCGCCCTCGTCGTCGGCGGTGCCGGTCGGGTCCGCCGGGACGCTGCGGTGGTGGCGGCGGCTGCGCCACCAGACGACGGCCGCGCCGATCGCCGCTCCGCCGGCCAGGCCGGCCAGCAGCAGTCCCATCCCAGTGCCGGCGGCGGCGTCCGAGCCCCCGGCGGCGGCCGGTGCCGGGGGGTCCTGGGCGGCGGCCGGTGCCGGGCCGCCGTGCTGGGCTCCGTGACCGGCCGCCGCCGGGTCGGCCGGCCCGAGGGTCAGCACCGGGCCGGGCCGCTGCGCGGCCGGGCCGCCCCAGCGGACCGCGGTGCCGTCGGAGTAGGTCTGGGTCACCGCGAAGTCGATCCGGTCCGCGTCCGGCAGCGGGCCGACCGACACGGTCAGCAGCACCGGCGCCGGTTCGTCGGCGGGTGGGGCGACCAACTGCCAGATGATGCTCTCGGCGGCCTCGGTCATCAGGCCACCGTGCAGGCCGGGCAGCGGCTCCGGCAGGGTCCGGTTGATGATCCGGGGTGCCCAGTCGTCGACCGACATCGGGTAGACCTCGGCGATCGGCAGGTCCGCCGGCAGGTCGAGGCGCACCTCGGTGGTGTGTGTGTCCGGCCGTTCCTGCGGCAGTTCGAAGGTGAGTTGGATGCCGGCTCCACGAGGTGCCTGAGTCGGTTCCAGGCCGATGCCGGCCGCAGCCACTGCCGGACCGGACAGCGCGACCGCCAGCACCGGACCGGACAGCACCGCGCCAATCCGGACGGCGTTCGCGCGCAGACAGTTGACCATGAGCCTCGCCTCCCGTACGTCGGCGGCCGCTGCCGCCGGATCCTGATCCACCGGTAAGGGGTTCGGCGGACGAGGCCGAACGGTTCAATCCGACCACGGACCCTTTTCGCCGGACGGGGCGGGGGCGATCGGCGGCGGTACCGCCGGTGGGCACGGCCACACGTACGGTACGGGGGCGAGGTCGCCGAACCGGGGACGGTAGTGGTCGGGGTCCTTGTGTACCAGCGCGGCGCGGTGCGACAGGTGCAGGTCGGCTCGGCCGAGCCAGGCCGGCAGTGCGGTGGCGGCGCCGAGTTCGGCCTGGTCGCGGACCAGGGTGCGGCCGGTCGCGGCGGTGAATTCGCGGCGCAGGGTGTCGGCGACGGTGTCGGCCCGGCCAGCCCGGGTCCATTCGACGCAGACCGTCAGCCCGTACCGGACCAGTGCCTCCAGGTGGCCGTGCCACATCCGGACCGCCGGATGGTGACGCCAGCCGTACCCGGGCACGGTCAGGCCGCGCAGCACCTGCAACGCTTCGACGCGCTGTTTGCCTAGTCGTCGGGCGTCGAGCACGGCGGCGCTGGCCGCGAAGTCCGGGTACGGCAGGAACGTCTGCATGGTGCCGGGGTCGACCGGAGTGGTCAGTCCGGTTGGTCGTCGGATTCGCTGTCGTCGGCGGCGGCCGGCGGGTGAGGACCGTACGGCGAGACCTGACCGGCCGGGACGGGCCGGTTGCCGCCGCCACGGCGCCCGGGCCGGCGGTCGGCTCCGTCGGGACCCTTGCTCTCCTGGACCAGCGGGTTGTCCCCACTGCGACGCATCTCCGGTTGCTGGACGTTGGTCACGATGCCTCCCGGTGATCTGGTCGGTCATCGTCCGGTTACCCGGTACGGGCGGCGGTATTCCGTCGGCGGGTCGGGCTAGCCCGGCCGAGGGTGGTGGATCATCCGCCGTCGGCCGGCGGCGCTCATCCCGGCCGACGGGCATGGCGTCCGGGGTGCCGGGTATCTCGCTGCCCCGACGAGCGCTGAGCGAGGAGGTACCACGATGAGAAGGACCGTAGTGACCCGGCTGGGGCTGTTGGCGGGGCTGACCGCCGTCGCGTTGATCCCGGCGGCCGCGCACGCGACGGCACCGTCCGAGCAGGACAGCGAGTACCTGCGTACGATCCACCAGGTCAATCTGGCCGCTGTGCAGATCGGCCAGTTGGCGCAGGACAAGCAGGATGCCGACCAGGCGGTGAAGGACCTGGGCGGTGCCATGGTGGCCGACCACACCCGGCTGGATGAGGAGGTCACCCAGGTGGCCGGTGAGGTCGACGTCACCCTGCCCGACTCGCCCACCCGGGAGCAGCAGGACGTGGTCACCCGACTGGACGGGTTGTCCGGTGCCGAGTTCGACACGGCGTTCGTGGAGAGCCAGCTGACGGGATACGCCCAGGCGATCGAGGTGAACAACGCCGAGATCGCGCAGGGCTCCGACGAACGGGTGGTGAACCTGGCGCAGGAGGCCGGACCGGTGCTCGACGACCTGTACGCGGCGTTGCAGCGCCTCGCGGCGCAGCTCGGGCTGCCGACCTCGCCGAGTCCCGGGGTGAGCCCCACGGTTGACCCGACCGTGCCGGGCACCGCCACGCCCGAGCCGACGGTGAACCCGACCCTACCGTCGCCGACGGTCAGCCCGCAGACGCCCCTGCCGGCGCAGAGCTGACCCGGACCGTGGCCCTACGCCGGTGCGGTCGGACCGGGACGACCGCACCGGCGGGCACGGACGAGATGATCGCTCACAGTGGTCGACCGGGTTGGTGCACAGTCCGAAACGGGGCTGGCACATCAGCCGCACATACCGTAACGTGACGGCTCACACACCGCGCGCATCAGCGGATATCGGCAAATACCAATGCCTCAACACTCTCCCTCCCCGGCACCCGTCGCCACCCGACCGGAGGTACGACGTGGATTTCGTCATCACCAGGAGCTACCAGGGCACCACGGTACGACTCGCCTTGCACGGTGAACTCGACCTCGCCACAGCCGGCGAGGTCCGCGACGCGGTCACCGCGCT
This sequence comes from Micromonospora sp. LOL_014, assembly GCF_048060245.1. Taxonomy (NCBI): domain Bacteria; kingdom Bacillati; phylum Actinomycetota; class Actinomycetes; order Micromonosporales; family Micromonosporaceae; genus Micromonospora; species Micromonospora sp. LOL_014. The sequence continues at coordinate 29,812 of NZ_JBHMIP010000029.1, read as the reverse complement.
GCTCGCCCGGTCCGCACCCGAGCGGATCGTGCTGGACCTCACGTACGTCAGCTTCATCGACTCGACCGGGATCGGCAGCCTGGTCGCCTGCCACCAGGCTGCCGGGGTCAGCGGCAGCCGGCTCGAGCTGGAGAACATCAGCAGCTTCACCCGACGGCAGCTGTGGGCGACCGGGCTTCTCGGGCTGTTCGGCTTCCCCACCGACCACGCGACGCCGTCCGACCTGCCGGTGGGGCGCTGACCGTACGGTCACAGCACCCGGCCCAGTTGGGTGTGCCGGCTGCGTCGCGACTGCCGGCTGGCCCACCGGGCCTCCACGACTCGCAGGTAGCAGGCGGTCAACGGACCTGGGTGGTACATGGTGGCGGCGAACCCCCACTGGGCGGCCAGGCTCTCCCCTCGACGGAGGAGGTTGTCAACGTCATGCAGGGTGAGCCGCAGCCGCCAGACCGCCGTACCGATCACCGCCCGCCGTACCGCAATGGAACGACGGGATTCGATGTCAGCGATTTCGACGTGCTCCCCGAACTGGTAGCCGACGATGCGGATCACCTCGTCGGCGGAGACCGGTTCCCGGCCGGCGGCGGTCAGCCGTACCGCGGTGTCGGCGAAGCAGCGCAGCTCGGTCAGTGGGAACCCACTACGACCCAACTGGTCGACGACCGTCACGAAGGCCCCCTCGGCCACCCCGAACAGGGCGATCGGATCCAGGCCAGCGCCCCGGCGCTCCAACTGACGGATGAGCCAGGACTGGCCGAGGACGCAGGCCCGCAGGTGGTGTCCCTCAAGCGTGGTCAGCAACTAGCCCTCCCCGGTCGGCATCCGTCCCGAACCGGGACGGATGCACCCACGCCAGCCGGAAGATGGAGCTATCCAGCGTCCAGCCATCAAACCCGACCAAACGTTACCGCGAACCGTACGTCGGGACGAATCCTGGGGCCACGGCGGCACCCACCAACCATTTGATTGATTAGTCACGCAACTGCCCTGCTGCCGGGTCAGCGTAGCGAGACCCGGCACAGGGCACCGAACGGGATCGTCCGCGCTCCGGGGCACTGGTCGGGACACCGGATCCGGCCGTCAACTGGGCGATGCCGCAACGGTCTGGCAGGATGGGTACGCATGTGCGGACTTGCGGGTGAGCTGCGCCGCGACGGTTCCCGCGCCGACATTGGCGCGGTGGAGCGGATGGCGGCGACAATGAGTGACCGGGGCCCCGACGACGGGGGTTCCTGGTCACACGGAAGTGTGGCCTTCGGACACCGGCGCCTGAAGATCATCGACCTGTCTGCGGCCAGCAACCAACCGATCGTCGACTCCGCCGCCGGCCTGACCGGCGTCTTCAACGGCTGCATCTACAACTACCGCCAGCTGCGCGAACAGCTGCAGACACGGGGGCACACGTTCTTCTCCTCGGGCGACAGCGAGGTCGTCGTCAAGGCGTACGCCGAGTGGGGTGTCGACTTCGTCGACCATCTGATCGGCATGTTCGCCATCGCGATCACCGAGCGCGACAGTGGCCGGCTGGTCCTGGCCCGCGACCGGCTGGGCATCAAGCCGCTGTACGTCGACGAGCGCCCCGGCGTGGTCCGGTTCGCCAGCACCCTGCCGGCGCTACTGGCCGGCGGCGGGGTGGACACCGGCATCGATCCGGTGTCACTCGCCCACTACCTCAGCTTCCACAGTGTGGTCCCCGCGCCGCGGACGATCCTCAACGGCATCCGTAAGCTGCCCCCGGCCACCGTACGGGTCTACCAGCCCGACGGCCGGGTGGACGAGCGCTGCTACTGGGATCCGCCGTTCGGCCGGGACCCGCGCCGCGCCGACTGGTCGGAGCAGGACTGGCAGGACGCTCTGCTCGAATCGTTGACCACCGCGGTGCAGCGCCGGATGGTCGCCGACGTGCCGGTCGGCGTCCTGCTCTCCGGTGGGCTCGACTCCTCGCTGGTCGTGGCGCTGCTGGCCGAGCAGGGCCAACGTGGTCTGGCCACCTTCTCGATCGGCTTCGACGCGGTCGGTGGACGGGAGGGCGACGAGTTCGTCTACTCCGACCTGGTGGCGCAGCGGTTCGACACCGACCACCATCAGATCCGGGTGGCCGCCCGTGACCTGGTGCCGCCGCTGGAGGCCGCCGTCGCGACGATGAGCGAACCTATGGTCAGTCACGACTGCGTCGCGTTCTACCTGCTCAGTCAGGAAGTCGCCAAGCACCTCAAGGTGGTGCAGTCCGGCCAGGGCGCCGACGAGATCCTCGGCGGGTACCACTGGTACCCGCCGCTCGCCCGGGTCGGCCGTGACCAGGCACTGGACACCTACGCCACGGCCTTTTTCGACCGCGACGCCGCCGGTCTCACCCAGGTACTCAACCCGGAGTACCTCGCCGCCGGTGATCCCGCCCGCGAGTTCGCCGCCGCCCACCTGGGCCGCGCCGGCGCGCAGGACGCGGTCGACGCGGGGCTGCGGATCGACACCACCGTGATGCTCGTGGACGACCCGGTGAAACGGGTCGACAACATGACGATGGCGCACGGGCTGGAGGCCCGCGTGCCCTTCCTCGACCACGAGTTCGTCGAGCTCGCCGCCACCTGCCCGCCCGAGCTCAAGTTGGCCCAGGGCGGCAAGGGGGTACTCAAGGAGATCGGCCGCCGGGTGCTGCCCTGGGAGGTGATCGACCGGCCGAAGGGGTACTTCCCCGTACCCGGGCTGACCCACCTGGAGGGCAAGCTGCTCGACCGGGTGCGCGACGCCCTGCACGCGCCGCCGGCCCGCCGGCGCGGGCTGTTCCGCGACGGGTACGTCGACGGGCTGCTGCGCGACCCGAACGCCGAACTCACCCCGCTGCGGGGTAACAAGTTGTGGCAACTCGGACTGCTGGAGATGTGGCTGCAGAACCATGGCATTGACTGACGACACGAGCGCCCCCCGCCCCGACTCCCCCGCCCTCCGGCGGGAACGGATCGGCCCTGGTGGCGACCCGGTCGTCCCGGGCGATCCGCCGGCCAAACCCACCGACAGCGCCGACGTCATCCTGGAGTGCGGCTGGGGCCGGCTGGTCTTCGGTCAGACGTTCGCCGACCCCTCCGACGTCGCCGACGTGCTGCGTTCGGAGGCCGCCGGCTCCCGCGACATCTGCATCTACCTGCCCGACCCGCACGTGCTGGTGTCGCGGCTGCCGGACGAGTTGTTCATCGACCCGTCGCTGACCTTCCGGCTGGATCTCACCCAGGTACGCGAGCCGCAGCCGCCGGAACCGGGGCTGCGGATCCGGCTGCTGCGCGACGATTCCGACGCCGACGCGGTCAACCGGATATACGCCCACAACGGGATGGTCACCGCCCCGGTCGACATCCTGGTCGACAACGCCGCGACCGAACGTTTCGTGCACCTGGTCGCCGAGTCGGTCACCGGGCAGGTCGTCGGTACCATCACCGGCATCGACCACGTGGCGGTCTTCGACGACCCGGAGAACGGCTCCAGCCTGTGGTGCCTGACCGTCGACCCGCTGCACGCACCGCCCGGCACCGGTCAGGCGCTGCTGCTGGAGCTCGCCGGCCGGCTCGCCGACCGCGGCCGGGTCTACGTCGACCTGTCCGTGCTGGCAGAGAACGACGGTGCGATCCGTCTCTACGAACGGCTCGGTTTCGAACGCACGCCGACGCTGTGCGTCAAACGCAAGAACCCGATCAACGAACGGCTCTTCCTGGCCAGCATGCCGGACGGCTACGACGAGCTGAACCCGTACGCCCGGATCGTCGCCGACGAGGCGATGCGCCGCGGCATCCGGGTCGAGGTGATCGACGCGTCCTGGGGCGAGCTGCGGCTGACCAACGGTGCCCGCAGCATCGTCACCCGCGAATCGCTGTCCGAGCTGACCTCGGCGGTGGCGATGAGCCGATGCGACGACAAGCGGGTGACCCGGCGGGTGCTGCTCGACGCCGGGCTGGCCGTGCCGCACGGCCGTACCGCCACCGGCGACGCCGACGACGAGGCGTTCCTCGCCAAGGTCGGTGAGGTGGTGGTCAAGCCGGCCCGCGGCGAACAGGGCACCGGGATCACCGTCGGTGTCACCGACGCGACCGCCCTAAAGGCCGCCGTCGACCTGGCCCGCAGGCACTGCCCGCAGGTGCTGATCGAACAGCGGCACCAAGGGGAGGACCTGCGGGTCCTGGTAATCGACCACGAGGTGGTGGCTGCGGCGGTCCGCCGCCCAGCGGCGGTCACCGGCGACGGCGTACACACGGTGGCCGAGCTGGTCCGGCGACACAGCCGGCGGCGGGCCGCCGCCACCGGGGGCGAGTCGAAGATCCCGATGGACGGCCTGACCCGGGAAGTGGTCACCGAGGCCGGGCACACGATGGACGACGTGCTGCCGGCCGGCGAGGTGCTGACCGTACGGCGGACCGCGAACCTGCACACCGGCGGGACGATCCACGACGTCACCGACCGGTTACACGCCGACCTGGCCGCGGCGTGCGTGGCCGCCACTCGGGCGCTGGCCATTCCGGTGGCCGGGATGGACCTGCTGGTGACCGCTCCTGATCAGCCCAACCACGTCTTCATCGAAGCCAACGAACGGCCCGGGCTGGCCAACCATGAGCCGCAGCCGACCGCGGAACGCTTCATCGACCTGCTGTTCCCGGGCACCAGCGCGCAGCAGCGGCGGTGGAGCCCGCCCGGCCCCGGCGGGGCGCCGGCAACGCCGTGATCGGCGACGGTACGGTCTTGGCATGCCGGCCGACCCGAACTTCCCCGCCCCCCTGAAACTGGACCTCGACTACCTTCAGCAGGTGGTGCTGGAGCTGCTGGACATCCCCAGCCCGTCCGGCCGCACCGACCACGTGCAGCAGTACGTCGGAGAACGGCTGTCCGCTCTCGGCATCCCGTTCACGGTCACCCGGCGGGGCGCGCTCAGCGCCTCGCTGTGCGGGCCACGGACCACCGGCGCGGATCGGGCGATCGTGGTGCACACCGACACGATCGGCGGGATGGTCAAACGGTTGAAGGAGAACGGCCGGCTGGAGCTCAAGCAGATCGGCACCCACAGCGCCCGGTTCGCCGAAGGTGCCCACGTGCGGGTCTACACCGACAGCCTGGACCGGGTGATCACCGGCCAGGTGCTGCCCTTGAAGGCCAGCGGCCACCGCTACAACGAGGATGTCGACCTGCAGGGTGTCGGCTGGGAGCAGGTTGAGGTGCGGGTCGACGAGCCGGTCACCGACATCGCCGGACTCCGCGCGCTCGGCATCGACGTCGGCGACTTCGTAGCGATGCTGCCGGCGCCGACGATCACGTCCAGCGGGTACGTCAAGTCCCGGCATCTGGACGACAAAGCAGGGGTGGCGGCGGTGCTGACCGCGGTGAAGGCCATGGTCGACGCCGGCCAGCAGCCGCCGGTCACCGCCCATCTGCTGATCACCTGCACCGAGGAGGTCGGGCACGGTGCCAGTCACGGCCTCGACCCGGACGTGGCCGAGATCGTCTCGGTCGACGCCGCGGTGGTGGCGCCCGGACAGCAGTCCCGGGAGAACGCCGCGACCCTGGCCATGGGTGACGGCGTCGGTCCGTTCGACTACCACCTGACCCGTAAGTTGGCCGGCCTGGCCGCCGATCACGGCGTCGATCTGGTCCGTGACGTGTTCGACTACTACCGGTCAGACGTGGCGGCGGCGGTCGAGGCCGGCGCGCACGCCCGGGTGGCGCTGCTCGGCTTCGGAGTGGACGCCACCCACGGTCACGAACGCACCCACCTGGACGGGCTGCGTCATCTCACCCAGTTGCTCTGCCTCTACCTGCAGAGCGAGCTGGTGTTCCCGGAGTGGGACGCCGAGCCGGACGGCGACCTGGCCGACTTCCCGTCGCTGGCGGTGCAGCCGGCGCAGGAAGCCGGGCCCCGGGAAGGGCCGATCGGCGTGGCCTGACGCCCGGTCGTCGGTCGGCCTCAGCGCCGGTTGCCGAGCAGGGTGGCCAGCACCGCCGGATCGCTGGCCGACGCGGCCTGGGCCCACGCCTCGTACTGCACCGAGGCATCCAGGCCGGACGAGGCGGCGATCCGGACGCTCTGCTTGACGTGGCGGACCAGATGCGGGTCCAGGTCGGCGTAGCGGCGCGCGGCGGCCAACGCGGCGGCCAGCGGATCGTCGACCACGTCGAGCACCAGACCGAGGTCGTGGGCCCGCGCGGCGTCGAGCATCGCGCCGTCCAACAGGATCTGCATGGCCCGCTGCGGGCCGAGCGCGTCGACCAGGAAGTAGGTGCAGCCGCCGCCGGGGTGCAGGCCGATCCGGGTGAACGTCGCCCCGAACCGGGCCTGGCGACCGGCGATCCGCTGGTCGCAGCACATCGCCAGGTTGAGACCGGCACCCACGGCGGGTCCCTGTACTGCGGCGATGGTCACCAGGTCCAGGTCGCGCACCGCGAGGAAGCTGCGGTAGATCTCCTCCAGGTCGCGGCGGGTCTGGCTGACCGGCCGGATGGGGCCGCCGAAGATCTCGTCGAGGTGCGCGCCCGAGCAGAAGGCGCTGCCGGCGCCGGTGACGACCAGAACCCGGGCGTCGCGGTCGGCGGCGACGATCGACACGGCCTCGGTCAGTTCCCGCTTCATCAGGGCGCCGATCGCGTTACGCCGGTCGGGATCGTCGAGGGTCAGCACCCGCACACCCGGATGGTCGGCGGTACGCAGCGAAACGGTCTGCACGTCAGCTCCTGATCCGGTCGGTGAGGACCCACTGCCATAGGTCGCCACCCTCGGCGACCACCATGTCCAGGGTATGGGACGCCGTGCGGGTGGTGACCGGCTCGTCGCGCCGGGCGAGCAAAGGGCGCCGCGCAGCGCCGACCGGCTCTGCTCCCGCTCCCCCGCCATGGTCGCCACCGCGTACCGCTCGTCGCGGTCCGGGTCGAGCCAGCCGGCCTCGCCGAGCAGCCAGCTCGCCTGCATCGCCTCGTCAGTCGCTTCGTCGGCGCCTGCCTGGCCACCCGCCTCGACGACTACATGACCGGCAACCACCGCTCGCACGGGCACCCGATCGCCAAGGGTGCCCGGCTGGACCGGCTGATGGCCGAACCGCTGGGCCGCGCCGACGGCCGGACCCGACTGGACGTCGGTCGGGTCGCCGTGCTGACCGCCTCGTTCGACCACCGGGTCTTCGACGGCGCGTACTGCGCCGCCTTCCTCGGCCGGTCCGGCACCTGGTCGAGTCGGCCGCCGACCAGCGGTAGTCGTCACCACCAGGGGATACGCCGGGCGGGACGGTTCCGTGCCGGTCCGCCCGGCGGTAGGTTCAGACCAAACCTGCGTGACGACGACGTTTCAGGAGAGTTCCGATGAGCCAACACGTCCGGGGTGTGATCTCCCGGAGCACCGGTACGCCGGTCGAGGTCACCATGATCGTCGTACCGGACCCCGGCCCGGGCGAGGCGGTGGTGCGGGTGCAGGCCTGCGGTGTCTGCCACACCGACCTGCACTACCGCGACGGCGGCATCAGCGACGACTACCCGTTCCTACTCGGCCACGAGGCGGCCGGCATCGTCGAACAGGTCGGTGACGGGGTGACCGACGTCGCCCCCGGCGACTTCGTGGTGCTGAACTGGCGGGCCGTCTGCGGCACCTGCCGGGCCTGCGTCCGGGGCCGACCCTGGTACTGCTTCGCCACCCATAACGCCACCCGGAAGATGACACTGACCGACGGCACCGTACTCTCCCCCGCGCTGGGCATCGGCGCCTTCGCCGAGAAGACCCTCGTGCACGCCGGCCAGTGTACCAAGGTGGACGCGGCGGCCCGGCCGGCCGCCGTCGGCCTGCTCGGCTGCGGAGTGATGGCCGGGCTGGGCGCCGCGATCAACACCGGCGGCGTCGGCCGCGGCGACTCCGTCGCGGTCATCGGTTGCGGCGGCGTCGGCGACGGCGCGATCGCCGGGGCCGCCCTGGCCGGTGCGACGACCATCATCGCCGTCGACACCGACCCCCGGAAACTCGACTGGGCGCGCGGCTTCGGCGCCACCCACACCGTGGACGCCCGGCAGACCGACGTGGTCGAACGGATCCAAGAACTCACCGGCGGGTTCGGCGCCGATGTCGTCATCGACGCCGTCGGCCGCCCAGAAACCTGGAAACAGGCGTTCTACGCCCGGGACCTGGCCGGCACCGTCGTCCTGGTCGGCGTACCGACCCCGCAGATGCGCGTCGAACTGCCGCTGCTGGACGTGTTCGGTCGCGGCGGCGCGCTCAAATCCAGCTGGTACGGCGACTGTCTGCCGTCGCGCGACTTTCCGATGCTGACCGAACTGTACCGGCAGGGCCGGCTCGACCTCGACGCCTTCGTCACCGAGGAGATCCCGCTCGACCAGGTCGAGCAAGCCTTCGGCAAGATGCACCACGGCGACGTGCTCCGCTCGGTGGTGGTGTTCTGATGACCGCCCGGATCGACCACACCGTCACGTCCGGGACGTTCTCCCTGGACGGGGAGACCTTCGATGTCGACAACAACGTCTGGGTTGTCGGCGACGACACCGAATGCGTGGTGATCGACGCCCCGCACGACGTCGAGGCGATCCGCGCCGTCATCGGCGCGCGTACCGTCCGGGCGATCGTCGCGACCCACGCCCACGACGACCACGTACGGGTCGCGGCGCGCCTGGCCGACGAGACCGGCGCGCCGGTGCTGCTGCACCCGGCCGACCGGGTGCTCTGGGACCAGGTCCACCCGCAGCGGCCCCCGGACGCCGCACTGGCCGACGGGCAGCAGCTCACCGTCGGTGGCACCACGCTGCGGGTCCTGCACACCCCCGGGCACAGCCCCGGTGCCTGCTGCCTGTCCGCGCCCGAGCTGGGCGTGGCGTTCACCGGCGACACGCTGTTCGCCGGCGGCCCGGGAGCCACCGGCCGCTCCTACAGCGACTTCGGCACGATCCTTGCGTCCATCCGCGACCGGCTGTTCACCCTGCCGGACGACACGATCGTGCACACCGGACACGGCGACAGCACCACGATCGGCGCCGAACGGCCGCACCTCGACGAGTGGATCGCCCGCGGCCACTGATTGGCCACTCCGCGACCGGGCCGGCGGGGCACCGGGAATCCCGGTCAGTTCGCCGTCGACGGCGGCGTCCGGCGCCCGCTGCAGCATCCCGCCGGAGAACTCGTGCGGGTACGCCCAGGCCCGGGACCGGGCGTTCGGCACGCCGACCAGGTCGAGCAGTTCGACCGCCCGGTCGGCGGCCGTCCGGCGGGACAGCCCCCGGTGCCGGCGCACCGACTCGGCGATCTGCTCGCCGATGGTGAACGCCGGGTGCAGGTGGTGCTCTTGCCGCAGCCCGACTCCCCGACCAGCCCTACGGTCTCACCTGCGGCCACCTCGATCGACACCTTGTGAACGAGGTCGGTCCAGCCGCCGGCGGCGCTACCCACCGCGACGGTGAGGTCGGTGACCGGCGAGCACGTTCGTGGCCAGCACGGTCAAGGTGATCACCGCGCCGGGGGCGACCGCCAGCCACCAGGCGGTGTCGATGTACGGCAGCGCCCGGCCGAGCAGCGCGCCCCAGCTCGCGTCCGGCGGCTGGACACCGAGCCCGAGGAAACTCAGACCGGCCTCAGCGAGCATGGCGAACCCGCTGGCCACCGCCACCTGCACGACGACCGGGCCGATCACGCCGATCGCCGGCAGCAGCACCGCGAGTAGCCCGGTCGGCACTCCGAAGCCGACCCCGACCGCAGTCGCACGCGCCGGGTTCAGCTCGGCGGATGCCGCGAGACCATCAGGACTGGCGGACGAACGCCGCCGCCGACTCTGTCCGGGACAGGGCACGAGGGATCAGCTGATCGCTCGTAGCTGCCGGCCGGACTGCCGCCCCGAGTCCGTCATTGCGGCGACCAGGTCCTCGCGGGCCCGAGCGACCCGGGACCGGATCGTCCCGACCGGGCAGCCGCAGACCTCGGCGGCCTCGGCGTAGCTCAACCCGAGCATCTGGGTCGCCACGAACGCCTCCCGGCGGTCGGCGGCCAGGCCGACCAGCAGCTGACGCAGCGCCACGGCTTCTTCGAAGCGTGGGCCGGTGACCGCGGCCTCGGCCACCGGCTGCCAGTCGGCCAGGTCGGCGACCCGGGGCCGTACCACGACGGCGCGGATATGGTCGACGGCGACCCGCCGGGCGATGGACAGCAACCAGGTACGCGCGCTGGAGCGCCCAGCGAAGCGCGGCAACGACCGCATCGCCCGGAGGAACGTCTCCTGGGCGAGGTCCTCCGCCTCGGTGTTGTCCACCAGATGGGTGAGGAACCTCTGCACCTGACCTTGGGTGGCCCGGACGAACGACGTGGCGGCCGCCCGGTCACCGTCGCGGGCTGCGAGGGCCCAACGGGTGATCTGGGCGTCGTCCGGTGCGGCGTGCGGCATGCCTGAAGAGTATCCGGGAAGCCTCCCCCCGCCATAGTCCACCCACCGGGGTGGTGCCTGCCCTGCCGGCGCTACCCCGGTGGGAACCGTCCCGGCCGACGGGCCGACTATTGACATGTGGGGTGCGTGGACTTTCGTGAGCTGCTGTCGGCCGAACTCGACGGGGAAACCGACGCCGCCGAGTCGGCTGCGGCGCGGGACCATCTGACCGGCTGCGCCGGGTGCCGATCCTGGTACGCCGACGCCGACATGGTCACCGACCTCGCCCGGCGTACCGGCCCGGAACCGGTCGGCACCGTCGACGAGTCGGTGCTCGACGCGCTCGCGCCACCCCGACGGCTGACCGCGGCCCGGGTCGCCCTGCTGCTGCGGTACGCCCTCGGCGTGCTCGGAATCGCGCAGTTCCTGCTCGGTGCCGCCCAGATCGGCGGCGTCGCCGACGGCCATCTGCATGTGCCCGATCCGGTCGGTGGAACTGCCCCCAACCACCTGTGGCACGAGTCTGCGGCCTGGAACGTCGCACTCGGCGCCGGCTTCGTGTGGATCGCCGTCCGGCGCACCCGGCCGGCCGGGATGCTGCCGACCCTGACCGCGTTCGTCGCGGTACTGGCACTGCTGTCGGTCAACGACGTGATCACCGGGCGGGTCGACTATCCGCGGCTGCTCAGCCACGGCCTGGTCGTCGCCGGATATCTGCTCATCCTGACGCTGCGCCGACGCGGCGGCGACCCGGACACGTCACCGGGGGACGCTGGCCGCACCCGATCACGCTGGCGCGTCGAACTTGACGACGAGCCACCAGCGACCAGCCCGACACCATTGCGGGTGGTCCGGGGTGGCGCGGCCAGCATCCGCCGGGACCGGGCGGCCTGATCCGTCGGCCCGGTGCCGTTGATCTGACAACCCGGCCGGTCAACCTCCGCTCCCGCTGGCGGGACATGGTGACGACGAAACAGCCTCCGGCTTCGTCCGGGAGCATCCGCAACGACACCACCGTCCAGTACCGGCCAGGGAGCAGTCATGCCGGCCACCCCGCCCGCCGAGCGCCCGACGAACGCCCAGATCGTCAGCCGGTACCTCGCCGGAGCGCCGATCAGGCGCATCGCCGCTGAGCTCGGCGTGTCGTACAGCTACGTGCACCGGCGACTGCACTTCTCGGGCGTACCCATCCGCGGTCGCGGCGGACGCCGCCCGGATCCGACCGTCCATGCTGACCGTACGCCTGAGTCTCAGGACAGCGTCACAGGCGCTGATCAGGACACACTGGACTAGGTCACGACGCATACGGTTAATCGTCTTGCCTGGGTCCTAGACTGACGGATGCACCTCCTCCGCCCCCAAGATGACCACAAGGTCACCGATCACATTGGCCAGAGAGCCACCATGGTTGACTGCCGAATCCGGCTGGGTCCGCCAGGCCGGTTCGTCGCGGAAGGTGCCAGCAAGTGTCCGCTTCACCGCTACACGACCAGGGAGACATTGGTGACTTCCCGCAGCCGACGAGAGCACATACTCCACCGGGCTGGCGCACTGTTCGCCAGCCGAGGCGTCGCCGGCACGACCGTCCGCGAGATCGCCGACGACGTGGGCATCCTGTCCGGTAGCCTCTACCACCACTTCGAATCCAAAGAGGCGATGGTCGACGAGATCATCTCCAGCTACCTCGCCGACCTACGCGCCCGCTACCAGCAGATCCTCGACGGGCCGGACGGGCCGGACGACCAGCTGCGGCAACTCATCCGGGCCTCGCTCGAGTGCGCCGCCAGCCACCCGCACGCCACTGAGATCTACCAGAACGACGCGAACTACCTGCGTGGCCTGCCCCGGTTCGGCTATCTCAAGGGCGTGGCCAAGGAGGTGGAGAGCGTCTGGCTCACCGTCATCGACGCCGGACGCCGGGACGGCACCCTGCGCTCCGACATCGACCCGAAAACCTTCTACCGGCTCACCCGCGATGCGGTTTGGCTCACCGTGCGATGGTTCAGGCCGGGCGGCAAGTACTCGCTGAACCGGCTCATCACCGACTGCACCACCCTCTTCTTGGACGGCATCGCCGCACGCCGCTGATCAGCGGCGCTACGGCCGGCCCGGCGATGCGCCGCAGTTTACTGGGTGGTTGAGCAACGCTCCCGCCCAACCGCTGCGCCTCAGCCGCCGGTCGGCCGGTCCAGCTCTGACGCTCCACTGCAGACATTCTCGTTGGTAAGTAGCTGATGGACGTTCACGTCCGCTGGGCGGGGGCGCGCACACAGTCCCTATGGCATCCTAGGAGGCTGGGTTAGCTTCCGTACCCGCCGCTGCCGTACGCGCCCGCCCCCTCGGTACCGCGCGGCCAACCACCTCCCGCCCGGCCGGCGTCAGCCACCCACGAAACGTCACGGAGAGTCGCCCGACCACTTCGTCGTGGGCGGCGTTGGTCGCACGATCGACCATCGGCCGAGTACATCGGTGCACGCCACCGGCGAGATCACAGCGGTTCGGGGAAACGCGACAGTGCATGAGCCTCGAATGCGTGTTCACACCGAGTCATGTCGATCCGGTCCTCGGCAACACGGCGGGAGCTTACGATATCCGGCGGGAGCGCCCGACATCTTCCCTGATCGTCAGAAGACGACGCGACTCGGCATCCCCCACCTCCTGGTCCGCAATATCCGAATAGGCACCAGGCATCGACCCCTGCCGCGCCCGGTCATCGGGGAAGTATCGTCGGCCGAGCAACGTTACGACCTGTCCCGGCGATCAGAGGCAGTTTCCAATAATGCGGTACGAGCTCCGGTGAGCGGCACGGGCCGCAGCTCGCGCCTGCCACCAACCGGCACGGCGGGCACCGTGACGGCGTACCGACGAGGTGATCCGATCTGGATCCACCGTACCGGGGCCTGGCGGCCCGGAGTGGTGCTCAACTTGTCCGACACCGCGGTCACCGTCCGGTACCGGGTCACCGGCGCGGAGGGCACCGGCGTGGACACCGTGGTGCTCGGCCGCCCCGAACTCGCGCCCCGCGCCGACCGGCGGCCACCGCCCGAACCAGTGCGTGCCGCCCGAGCGGCGAGGCCCGCGACCGGGCCGGGCCCACCGAACGGCCGCACCATGACACCGACCTGCCGACCGGAACGCGATCCGCCCCGGCGTCCCCAGCGCCAACCGGCGGCACGCGTCCGGCCTCAGCCGGCCGGTCGACCCGCCCCTCCAGCCAGCGGGCCCATGGTCGATCGACGGGTCTCCGACGGCGTGGTCGAGCTGCGGGTCCTGGTCCGATCGCCGGGTGGCCGGCCTGCCGAACTACCGCTGCGCTGTGCCGTGGACCGGCGTACCGGCACGGTCGCGCTGCGGCTACCCGACGGCCGCACCGGACAGTTCGACCTCACCTTGGCGCGGGCGGCCAGCATGATCCTGCATGAAGCGGTACTGGCCTGTCTCGACCCGCAGGAGCTGCGTCTCTGGATTCAACGGTGACCACGAGCGGTATCCGCGCCGCTGTGCTGATCCGCGGCGATGACCAGCTGCGCCCGACCCGGTTCTGCCGAGGTCACCGTCACGGTCAGCGAACCGACCCCCGCCGTCTGCCCGACCGGGATGTAATAGGGCTGTCCGGCGTAGACCACGGTCACCGATCCGGCGGCAAGATCCCGGAATTCCATCTGGTGATCGAGAATCTCCACGCTTGCAGTTTCGGTTGTCTTGACGGCGACCGTACAACTGTTATTTCGGCATTTCGCGCTGGTCGCGCTGCAGGCAGACAGACACAGCAGCAGAACAAGGAGGATCCCGGCATGTCGGGCCGTTCGTGACGGGCGCATGCCATCGACGATCACATCTGTCCGCAGCGAACGGACCCGGCCGCCCCGTAGATGGCACTTTACCGGGAGACGGCCGGGCGATCAGCCGACGACGAGCAGCAGGACGACGCTCAGCACGGACCCGACCACGCCGACCAAGCCGATCACGATCGCTGCCAGCGCCCTGCCCCGCTGGTCTGGAACCCGTCGACCCGGACCCGCCAGCGCGATCGCTGCGACAGCCGGTACCGCGCCAGCGCCGTAGCAGGCGGCGAACGGCAGCGACGCGACGGCCATAACCAACGCAGCAGAGGTACGCCGGGCTCGGGACCGGTCGGCGACGGACGAACCGACGACCGGCGTACCAGGGTCCCAGTCGAACCGCCGTGGCAGATCGGCCAGTTGCGCAACGAGCTCCCCCGACGTTGTCGCCGCAGTCGCCTCAACCAGCCGCCGCTCGTACTCGGTGAGGTCCAGATAGCCCTCACCGAGCGCCTGGGCGAGCAGCTCGATGACGTGGTTGCGCTGCGCGTCACCGACCCGCTCGTCACCGACCCGCTTGCTGACCCCGTCGCCGCCTTCCACCGTGTTTCCGAGGCTACCCCATCTGACGGTCTCCGCAGGTCACGCTGGACCAGCGGGCCGAAATCCCCCATCATGACTACGTTCGGTACGCGATGCAGTCGTGGCGCCCCTCCGGGTATGGCGCAGACCGGATTCCTCTTCCTTCAGGAAGAGGACGTCAAGGGGGTCCGTCGGCATGACGCCCAGGGGTGGCAGGACCTGGCCGCTGCTGTTGGTCGCGGTCGCACTCGCCGCGCTCGGCGCGGCCACCGGCGGGATGCTGGCCCTGGCGTACCGTCCCATCGGGCTGGCGTATCTGGACGTGCTGACCCGTTGCCCGCCCTCGGCCAGCGACCAGACGATGTGCCTGACCGAGGTGACCTGGGCCGTCGGCGCCCTGATGACCTCCGGGGCGGCGATCGCGCTCGGCAGTGGTCTGGCCGGGACGCTGGTCACGACGGTACGCGCCCAACACTGGATCGCCCGGTTACCCCCGGCCCATCCGATGGCCGAGGCGCGTTTCGAGGAACTCTGCCGGCAGCACAGCTTGGTCGGTTCCCACCGGCCTCGGTTGCGGATCGGCGGCCATCGGACGGACAGCATCGCCGGTCCCGGCCAGCGGACGGCGGTCGTGCTGCCGGCGGCGGCGGTCCGACAACCGTTGGTTCCGGTGGTGTTCGACCCGCTCGTCCGCGCCGAACTGGACCGGATCACCTCCGGCCGGAGCACTCGCCGCGCCGTGCTGCGCGGCTGGCCGTGGCTACTGGCCTCGGTGAGCGCCGCACTGGCCGCAGCGGCCGCGTTCACCGGACCCGCGTTCACCGGGTTAGGGCCCGGCACGCTTGCCGGGTCGACGGCCCGCGTGCTGCTGCTGGCCGCCGCCGTCGCCGTCCTGACTGTCGGATTGCGCCGCGGCCCGGGCGGGACGCGCGGCGCCCGGGCTGCGGTCTGGTGCGCCGTGCCAGCCGCCGGGGTGATCGCCGGTGCGGGGGGCCAGGCCGGGGCGTCCGTCCTGTGGCACCTGGCACCCGCCGCGGGAGATTGGCTGGTCGCCGGCGCCGCACTGGCACCCGCTCTGCTGGTCCTGGCCGGCCTGCTGCCGGCGCTGACCGCTGGACGGCCCAGCGCGGCCGGATCCTGGGGCACAGCTGCCGTCCCGGCGATGTTGGCGGGAGTAGTCGCCGGTCTGCTCGCCTTCCCGGTGGACACCGCGGCCGCGCCGAATCTCGCCGCACCGCTGCTGGTCCAGCCGTCGCCCGCCGTCCCGGACAGCGGATCCGACCCGGGCGGCGGAGCCGACCCGGACCACGCCCGCCGTGCCCGTCCGGATGGCCCGAGGACCGCCGGTCCCGTCCCGATCGACACGACCGCGGCGGACCGGGTCGCCCGAGCCGTCGAGCTCGTGCTCGGCCCGGCGTGGCGGGCGGATCCGCTCCCGGCACCACCACCGGCTGGGAGTCGACCGGCCGGCTGTCAGCCGTCGATCGTCAACGACTATCTGCGCCGGGCGGCCGCCGGACGTACCGGGCGGGGCGTGGCGCGCTACGCGACGCTTGCACCGGGCGGCGGTGGGCTCGGCAGGACCACCCTGCAGATCGACGTCGTGTCGTACCGGCCGGACGCGATGTCCTCGACGCGGCCGGTGGAGATGGTCTTCGCCGCAGTCGAACGGGCCGGCGCGGCCTGTCGGGAGTTCACCGACCGACGATCCGGGCTACGGGTCCAGTCGCTGCCCCGCGCGGCACCGGCCGTCGGCGATCGCGCCTGGCGGATGGACCTGGTACGGACGCTTGGCCGCGGTGCCGGACGGGTCACCGCGACGACCGCACTGGCTGTCATACAGGTCGACACCACGCTGGTCGTGGTGTCGATGACCGCGTCGCTGGCCGTCGTCGACGGGGAGCTGTTCGAGCAGGCCATGCGGCGGACGGTGGCCGCGCTGGTGGCCGAGCGGTGAGCCGGGTCCAGCCTGTCGACGGCTCCAGCCTGTCGAGTCGGGTACGTCACCCGGTCAGGGCGTCACCGGGACGGTCAGTCGCCAAGCGTCGATGATCTGCACCGGCCGCATGCCCTCGGAAAGGTACAGGCGCAGCGCCAGCCGCCGGGGGTCGGTATCGACGTGCAGGAAAGGTGCCCCGCCGCTGGTCGGCGACGTCGGCGGCGAACGCCCGGCGCAGCAGCAGGCGACCCAGGCCACGCCCCTGCCATTCAGGTCGGACCGCGAGCAGCCGCATGTAGCCGCTCTGCCCGTCGGCCACGAAGGCATGCGACCGCAACACAATCGCGGCCGGGACGCCGTCCAGGTATGCGACCTCACCCAGCGACCAGTCGTGGTCACTGTGCGACTCGAGATGCCGGACCCAGTCGGGGTAGGCCTTGGCCGCGAAACCGAAGTGGTCGGCGAAGGCGGCTTGGTGCACCGTCCATGCCTGGTGACGGACCTCGAGATCGTCGCCGGTGCTGCGGATCCGCACAGCGTCGGGTTCCCCGGGGTCAGCCATCGGGCTCGCCGCGTCGTGCGGGACGAATAATCGGTTCAACACGGTCGCCACCGAGAAGCCGAGCTCGGTGCGCCGTCCGGCCGTGGCGGTGTCCTCCCGGTAGCAGCCGACGTCCAGCACGGCCCGGGAATGGCCCAGTTCGGCGGCGATCGCGACGTCGGGCCTGGTACCAGAGCCAGTCGCCGGCCGCCGGCTCGGTGTCGAGATGGTACGCATCGATGTCGGCGGTGTCGCTACTCCCCTTGCGGCACACCCAACCCCAGCCGACCGTCACGCCACCCGGGTCCTGCACCAGCCAACCGTCACGCGTCGGGTCGGCCGATGACCGCGGTGTTGCAGGTGGCGATCAACTGGAAGACGGCTGGTGCGTCATCGGGCCCGGCGGGCCGCTGGGTGTATCCAGCAGGAAGTGACGGAATCTCGGTGGTCGCTGTCATCGGGCGATTGTCGGGCCGGCCGCCACGCCGGCACGAACGAATTTCAGCTGCCCCGGAAAACCAGATCTGGGCGTATATAACCAACTTAGGGTGATTTAATGCCTATATCGATTATTAGGTTCTAGAAAGTAGGAGGACATGGCGAACACACCGGTGGTGATCGTCGGCCAGGGATACGTCGGCCTGCCCGTGGCAATGCGCGCCGTAGCGGTCGGACACCTGGTCGTCGGGCTGGACACCGACGCCGAGCGGATCCGGATGCTGCGCGCGGGCATCTCGTACGTCGAGGATGTCACCGACGCCGAGCTGCACGCCGCGTTGAGCAGCGGCCGCTACACCGCGACCACCGATTACGCCGCAGCCGCGGGATTTGACACCGCAGTGATCACCGTGCCGACGCCGTTGCGTGACGGCGCACCCGACCTGCGGTACATCGACCAGGCGGCCCGGTCGCTCGCCGAGCAGCTCACTCCCGGCGCGACGGTGATCCTGGAGTCGACGACCTACCCCGGCACCACCGACGAGTTTCTCCGGCCGCTGTTGGAGAAGGGCAGCGGTCTGCAGGCAGGGCTCGACTTCCACCTCGGGTACAGCCCGGAGCGCATCGACCCGGGCAACCGCGAATGGACATTCATCAACACTCCGAAAGTGGTCTCCGGGATCACCCCCGAGTCGTTGCGGTCGGTGCAGTCGTTCTACGACGGTCTGGTGGACCGGACGGTGCCGGTCGCCGGCACCCGGGAGGCCGAGACCACCAAACTGCTGGAGAACACCTTCCGACACGTCAATATCGCCCTGGTCAATGAGCTGGCGGTGTACGCGCACATGCTGGGCATCGACATCTGGGAGGCGATCGACGCCGCCAGCACCAAGCCGTTCGGCTTCCTACGGTTCACCCCCGGCCCGGGCGTCGGTGGGCACTGCCTGCCGGTCGACCCGTCCTACCTGTCCTGGGAAGTCAAGCGGACCCTCGGCCGCAACTTCCGGTTCGTCGAACTCGCCAACGACGTGAACAACTACATGCCGATGTACGTCGTGGAACGGTTGACCAGCGCGATGAACCGGCGCAGCCGGGCGTTGCGGGGCGCGCGGGTGCTGCTCATCGGGCTGGCGTACAAGCGCAACAGTGGCGACTGTCGCGAGTCTCCGGCTGTCCGCGTCGCCGAACTGCTGCACCTGGCCGGCGCGCAGGTGCACGTCGTCGACCCACACCTGCGCCCGGAGCAGATGCCAGCCTTCGTGCGGGCGGTGCCGCTCACCGTCGACCAGGTCGAAGCCGCTGACGCGGTGGTCGTGCTGACCGACCACGACGGGATCGACTACTCCCTGCTCAGCGATGCGCCACTGGTGCTGGACACCCGCCGGAGGCTGGCCGCCACCGCCGGCACGGAACTGCTGTGACCGGCCCGCCGCCTACCTGGGCGGCGGGGCGCTGACCCGGTCTCAGCTCGTCGGGGCGCGTTCCCGCGCCCGGGCCGCCAGTGCCACCGGCATCGGACGACCGGCCATCCGGACGGCACGGTAGAACATCGCCCGCCGAGGTGCCACGAGCTCGGTGCGGTAGCCGCGGGACCGGACCAGACCGGCCGCCGCCACCTCGACCATCCGCTGCGGCTGGTTCAGCAGCCGCCGGACCACCTCGGCCAGCGTCGCCGGATCACCGGGGCTGACCAGACAGTCCGCCTCGAACAGGTCCGGCGGGCCCACCGCCGCGACGGCGACCACCGGCAGGCCCCGGGCCATCGCCTCGACCACTACCGGGGAGTGCGCGCCGGCGGGAGTCGGCGACACGAACACGTCGGCGGCGTCCAGCCAGGACCGGATCTCGGTAGCGGGACGCTCACCCGCGATGACGACCCGGTCGGTCAGTCCCAGCCGGGCCGCACGGCGTTCCAGCTGCGGCCGGGACCGGCCGTCGCCCAGGTGGACCAGGTCGGCCCGGATGCCGTCGTCTGCCAGCCGACGCATCGCCGCCAGGACGACGTCGACGCCGTGCCGGGAGCGGTCGAGCGTCCCGGCCGAGATCAGCGTCACCGGGCCGCCGGACGCCACCGGTTCGCGTGGCTCGCAGACGAACGCGTCGGCCCGCAGGTCGACGTCCGGATAGTCGGCGGCGACGGTGTGCGGACCCGGCGGGCATCGCAGCTGCAGCGATGTTCCGGTGGTGTAGGCCACGGCGATGGCGTCCCGGCACTGCTCCAGCAGCTGGCGCGCCGCCCGGTGAGCGCGCCAGCGACGCACCGGGTACCTCGCCACCGGGCCGTCGAACATGTCCTGCGGGTCTGCCACGACCTCGACCGCGTAGCCACGGTGCGAGCGCCGCAGGATCGGTGCGAGCAGGTTGGCGGCTGGTGACGGACTCCGCAGGATGACGGCGTCGACGTCGTCTACCCCGTACCGCAACGACCTGCGCAGCGCCGCACGACCCGGCAGCAGGCTGCGGGGCCCACGACCGCACGGCAGCGGCCAGACTTCCACTCCCGCGCCGTCCACCCGGCAGGCCCCGGTCGGCGGTAGCGGTACGTCGGTGACCTCAGCGAGCAGTCGGACCCGGTCGAAGGCAGACAGGTACCGGGCCCAGAAGCCGTGCGCCGGCCCGATCACGGTCCACACGGCACCATCCGGTGTGCGTTGGAACCGGCTCTGGGTACTGACCGCGACGGTGCCCATCGCGGAACCTGGCAAGTTCTCCACTGTGCTCCCTACAGGGCGGTCGTCAGAGTCAGCCGCCGGCGCGGCACCGGCTGGCCCCCGCCGGCCGTCTCGACCAGGTCGGCCACCGCTCGGGCGCAGTCACCGCTGTCGAACCGCCGCTGGATGTGTTCCCGTGCCGCCGGTGAACGCCGGGCGAGTTGACCGGACCGGAGCTCCGCGTGTGCGCCGCGCAGCGCGGCGGCGAGCGCCTCGACGTCACCGGTCGGGACCACCCAACCGCTGTCCCGGTTGACTGTCTCCGGCAGTCCGCCGGCGTCGGACACGACACAGGGCACCCCGCACGCTCCGGCTTCCAGCGCCGCTCCGTGGTTCTCCGACCGCGACGGGCTGACGCTGACATCAGCCGCAGCGTAATACTGCCGTACGTCGATGACGCCGGCGAACCAGTCGACGGTCGGATCGGCCGTCACGTCGAAACGTCGTAGCAGGTCCTGCCGGTGCTCCTCACCGGACGTGTCCCAACCCCCACCGACCAGGATCAGCCGGGAGCGGGGACAGTCCTGGGCGAACGACCGCCACGCCGCGAGTAGCACGTCGTGACCCTTGATACCGGTTCCCCGGTGCACCATCGACTTGGGGGCGTACACGTACGCCACCATGACCGCCACGAACACGTCTGCCGGTAGACCCAGCCGGCGACGCGCGGCGGCCCGGGTGGCGGCGTCCGGCGGGCGGAACAGCCGGGTGTCCACCCCGTACGGCACCGCCGCCAGCGCGTCACCACGACTGCCGATCGACCGGTAGAGGTCGGCGGTGTGCGTGCTGCCGGCGATCACGAGGTCGTCCAGCCGGGCCAGGAGGCGCTCCGCAGTGCGGATCGGCGCCGCCTCCAGAAAGAGCGGACCGGGCACCATGAAGACCCTGACGACGTCGAGCCCGAGCAGGCTCAACCGGACCGCCAGCGCCGCGTGGTAGTGGTGGTAGTGCACCACGTCCGGCCGCAGGCGACGCAGCAGCCGACGTAGCGACAACAGCTGCATGGCCGTCGCCAACGTCGGGCGGAACCGAAACCGGAACGGCGAGTCGATCATCGGCACCCCGGCCCGGTGCAACTGTTCGCGCAACCGGCCCGGACCGGCAGGCAGCACGACCGTCACCTCGTTGCCGCGCCGACGCAGCTCCTCGACCTGGGGCACGATCCACCGGCCGCCCTCGGCTGTCTTGAGTATCACGACCACCCGCATGTCTGACGCCTCCCTCGATACCGGCGGCACCCGTCGCGACCGCCAACGGACCTTCATCGCGCGGGCACCCCCCTGACCACCGCGCCGGGCAGCACGTCACGCACGACACACGCGCCGGCGCCGACCGTGGCTGCGGCACCGACCCGGCGGCCCTGAAGAATCGCCGCAGTCGTCCCCACCAGGACGGCTTCGTGCAACGTGCAGGATCCGGAGACAGCCGCCAGCGGTCCGACCGAGCCGTAGTCCGCGACGGTCGTATCGTGGCCGACCACGCCGTTCTGGTTGATGTGCACGTGCCGGCCGAGTGTCACGTTGGTGGTCACTCGGGCACCGGCGAACAGCACCGAACCCGCGCCGATCCGGCTATCCAGACCGACCGTGGCGCTGGGATGGATCAAGGTGGCGGCAACCAGCGGTTCCGCCGCCGGCCGGGCAGCGTCGATCCGCCGGCCTACCGCCCGGCGGTACGCCGGCAGGCCGATCCCGATCACGTACGCCGGCGGGACACCCTGCCCGGTCAGCCAGTCCACGGCGCCGAGCAGCACGGCACCGAGCCGGTCGAGGCGGTCCTTGTTGGCCGGGCTGGGATCGTCGTCGACGAATCCGATCACCCGCCACGCCGGTGCCGGACCGGCCCGGTTGACGGCCTCGACGATGCCGAACACCTCACGGCCGTGCCCACCGCAGCCGACGATCACCAGGTCCCGAACGCTCATCGGCCGATCCGGTGTCCGTCGAGGAACGCCTCGATCGCCGCGAGCACCCGGCCGATCTGCTCGTCGGTCAACGACGAGCCGCTCGGCAGGGCCAATCCGGTCGCGAAGAGCCGGTCCGCCGCCCCGGTGAGGATCCGCGGCGCGGCAGCGAAGACCGGCTGCCGGTGCATCGGTTTCCAGACCGGCCGGGTCTCGATCCGCCGATCAGCGAGGTAGCAGCCCAGATCGGCGGCGTCCCAGCCGGCCTCGGCCGGTTCCACGATGATCACCGTGAGCCAGGCGTTGCCGCCGAGGTCCGCCTCGTCATCGAGATCGCCGAGCAGGCGTACCCCCGGAACGCCGGCGAGGGTCTTCGCGTACCGCTGACGGGTCTCCCTGCGGTGGGCGACCATCGAGTCGAGACGGTGCAGTTGTGCCCGGCCCAGCGCGGCGAGCAGGTTACTCAGCCGGTAGTTGTAGCCGATGTCGGTGTGTTCGTAGTGGGCCACCGGCTGGCGTGCCTGGCTGGCCAGGTATCGGCACCGGTGGGCGATCGCCTCGTCGTCGGTGACCACCATCCCACCCCCCGATGTCGTCATGATCTTGTTTCCGTTGAAGGAAAAGACCCCGGCCTGGCCGAAGCCGCCGGCGGGACGACCGCGCAGGCCGGCACCGAGCGCCTCCGCCGCGTCTTCCACGATCGGCAGGCCGTACGCCGCGCACAACGGGATGATCTCGTCGTAGTCGGCGCAGCGGCCGAACATGTCGACCGGCACCACCGCGCGTACCGGCGGCTGACCGGGCTCCCGCCGGGTCAGCGCTTCGGCCAGCAGGTCGACGTCGACGTTGCCGGTCCGTGGATCGCAGTCGACGAAGACCGGCTGGGCACCGGTGTAGACGATGGCGTTCGCGGTGGCGACGAAGGTCAGGGTGGGTACCGCCACCGCCTGGCCCGGCCCCACTCCGAGGGCCAGCAGGGCCAGATGCAGACCGGCGGTCGCCGAGTTGACCGCGACCGCGTGAGCGGCCCCGACGCGCCGGGCCAGCTCCTGCTCGAAGGCGTCCACCTCCGGACCGGACGGGGCGACCCAGCCGGAGCGCAGCGTCCGGACCAGGAACTCCTCTTCGAGCACGCCGACGTCCGGCGGGGACAGGTAGATCTGCCGGGTCATCGCGCGGCTCCGGAGAAATGTCCTGGTCGCGGGCTAGGCTGGCCTGGTCGCGGCCGGGTCGATGGCTGCGTCCGACTGGCCGGCTCGGTCCGGCGGCCGGTCGCGGAGACATCGGATTGGCTGGCGTTGATGACCACTGATCGGTTCACCATCCTGTTCGTGTGCCGGGCGAACATTTGCCGCTCGCCGCTTGCTGAACGGCTGACCCGGTACGCCGTGCAGACCCGGTTGGGCGCGGACCGGGCCGATGTCGCCGCGTACAGCGCCGGCATCGAAGCGCTGACCGGCCGGCCGATGCATCCGTATACCGAGCAGGTCCTGCGAGAACGCCAGGCGGATCCGGACGGGTTCGCCAGCCGGCAGGTGAATGCCGCCATGCTGGCCCGCGCGGATCTGGTGCTGACCGCCAGCCGCCGGCACCGGGCGTACTGCGTCGCGCTGGCCCCGGCCGCGCTGACCCACACCTTCACCGTCCGCCAGTTCGGACGGCTGGCCCAGGCCGCGCTCCTGTCACCGGCTACCTCGTCACCCGACGCCGCCGGCCGGGCCAGGTCGTTGGTGGCTGCTGCGGCGGCCGCTCGCAGCCGGGTACAGCCGGTCTCCGCCGAGCAGGACGACCTCGCCGACCCGGTGCTGCGGCCGGTCGGGGACTTCCGGATGTGCGCCAGCCAGATCGACCAGACCATCGACATCCTGCTGGACATCATCACGAAGTCTTGACCGGTACGCCAACGTCCGCCGTCGCTTGGTCCTCGGCGGCCGTCATGGTGTCGGAAACCGCGACCGCCTGACGCTGCCGGGCCGGAGCGGCCGGGTTGGCGGACCGACGCCGGCGGCCGTGCTCGTGGTAGTAGTAGTTGTAGGCACCACTGCGGTGTGGCGTCATGTTCAACACGCAGCCGAGCAGCCGGGCGTCCACCGCGCGTAGCGCGGCGACCGCCGTCCGCAGGTGCGTCTCGGTGGTCTTGGCGCACCGTCCCACCACGATCACGCCGTCCACTTGGGCGGCGATCGGCGCCGCGTCGGTGACCGGCGCCAGCGGCGCGGTGTCCACGATGACCACGTCGAACCGGCTGCGCAGCGTGGCGAGCAGGTCCGCCATCTGCTGTGAGCCGAGCAGTTCGCTCGGATTCGGCGGGATGAAGCCACTGGGCAGCAGCGTCATCCCGCTGTCCCCCCATGGTTGCAGTACGTCGTCGAGTTCGGCCTGCCCGGCGAGCACATTCGTCAGCCCGACCGCGCCCTCCATGTTCAGGTAGGAGGCCGCCTGAGGCCGGCGCAGGTCCGCCTCCACCAGCAACACGGAGTTGCCCGCCTCGGCGAAGGTCAATGCCAGGTTCGCCGCAGTGGTGGTCTTGCCCTCCTCAGGCATCGCACTGGTCACCACCAGGCTGCGCACCGGCTTGTCGACGTCGGCGAACTGTAGGTTGGTCCGCAGTTGGCGGAACGCCTCGGCCCGCGCCGAGTGTGCCTGCCGGCCGATGATCAGCGGGTCGCGCCGGGCCGCGTTGTCCAACGGGATCGTGCCGAGCACCCCGGTCGCGGTGACGTCGCGCATCTGATCGACCGTGCGCACGGTATCGTCGAGCATCCCGCGCAGCAGTGCCAGGCCGACCCCGCTGAGCAGCCCGAGGAACAGGCCCAGGCTGATGTTGCGCACCGGTTGTGGCGAGACCGGCACCGGGTTGAGTAGCGGGCCGGCGATCACCTCGACCTTGATCGCCGGCCGGTCGGCGCCCGGGGAGGTCTCCAGTTGCTGGACCAGGCGGACGAACTCAGCGACGATCGCCTCGGCGACCTGCTCCGAACGGTTCGGCGAGCTGTCGGTCACCGTCGCCTGCAGCAGGACCGTATCCGGCACCGGGCGGGCGCTGACCCGCGACTGCACCTCGCCGGCGGTCAGGCCGAGACTGTGCCGGTTGACCACGGTCTCGGCGAGCCGGCTGCTGGTGAGTAGGCCGCCGTAGGACTTGACCCGCTGCTGGGAGAAGAGTCCGCCCTGGTATGCGTCGGTCACCCCCTGGCTGCTGGAGGTGGAGACGAAAAAGGTGACCGAGGTGGCGTACTGCGGGGTGGTCCGGACATTGATCAGCACGGCGGCGCCGACCGCGACGGTCACGGCGGCGAGTACCCAGAACCATCGCTTCCGCACCGCGTCGAAGTAGTCACGCAGTTCCATCGGTACGGCCTCCCAAAGATACTGCTCCGTCATGGTCAGCACCATCTTGTACCAATCTGCACTGGCAAACGGGGTTTTCTGGTCAAATAGTGTCATTGCTGCGCTATCCATCCGGAGTGAACACCGCAGGCACTGCCGGCCGTACCCGGCGGAGGCCCGTACGCCGACTGAACGGGGCTGGAATGCAGACATCGACCCGAGCCGCTGACACCACCACCCGCCGCAACCGGGAACGCGCCGTCGCACCGATGTGGCTGGTGGACCTCGGCGCCTGGTGCGCCGGCCTGATCGTCGCCGTCTGGACCCGCTACGAGTTCGCCCTCGCCGGAACACACCTCAACGGTCTGCTCCTGGTCGCACTGGCCGCGATCGTGCTGCACACGGTGGCCGGTCACCTCAACTACCTGTACCGGGACCGGTACCGGCTGGGCAGCTTCGACGAGGTGTGGGCGGTATCCCGCTGCGTGCTGGCCACCATGGTCCTGCTGCTGCTGCTCGACCTCGCCGCACCACAACGGCCGGTGCCGGCCAGCGCACCGCTGGTCGGTGGCTGCCTGGCCCTCGTCCAGATGCTCGGCGTCCGGTACCTGCGCCGGCTGCACCGGCAACGGCGCCGTCGACCCGCCGGCCGAAACATCCAGCGGGTGCTGCTGTTCGGTGCCGGCGCCGCCGGCCAGTCGCTGCTCCGGGCGATGCTGGACGAGCCGAGCGGGCGGTACCTGCCGGTGGGGCTGCTCGACGACGACCCGGCGAAACGGCAGCTACGGCTCAGCGGGGTGCCGGTACTGGGCAGCCGACAAGACATCCCGGCCGTCGCCGCCCGTACCGGTGCCACCACCGTCGTCGCCGCGGTCGCCAACGCCGACGCCGCGCTGATCCGGGAAGTACGCCACCTCGCGAACCAGGCCGGTGCCCGGTTCAAAGTGGTCCCGTCGGTCGGCGAACTGCTGGAGAACGAGCCGGCCGTCACCGACCTGCGCGACCCCGACTTCAGTGACCTGCTCGGTCGGCACCAGATCGAGACCGACCTCGACTCGATCGCCGGCTATCTGACCGGCAAACGGGTGCTGGTCACCGGGGCCGGCGGCTCGATCGGCTCCGAGCTGTGCCGACAGATCCAGCGGTTCCAGCCCGGTGAGCTGATGATGCTCGACCGCGACGAGTCCGCGCTGCACGCCGTACAACTGTCGTTGCGCGGCCGGGCACTGCTGGACAGCCCGGACCTGATCCTCGCCGATCTGCGCGACAGCGACACGATCCGGCAGATCATGCGCGCCCGTCGCCCCGAGGTGGTCTTCCACGCCGCCGCGCTCAAACATCTCACGCTGCTGGAACGTCACCCGGGTGAGGCTGTGAAGACCAACGTGTGGAGCACCCAGACCTTGTTGGAGGCCGCATCCGGTGTGGAGCGTTTTGTGAACATCTCCACCGACAAGGCCGCCGACCCGACCAGTGTGCTCGGCTTCTCAAAGCGGATCACCGAGCGGCTCACCGCCTTCGCGGCCAGCGCCAACCCGGGTACGTTCCTCAGCGTCCGGTTCGGCAACGTGCTCGGCAGCCGCGGCTCGGTGCTGCACGCGTTCCTCGCCCAGGCGGCGGCCGGCAAGCCGATCACCGTCACCGACCCGGACGTGACCCGGTACTTCATGACCATCCACGAAGCGGTGCAACTGGTCATCCAGGCAGCCGCGATCGGCCGCGACGGCGAGTCACTGGTGCTCGACATGGGTGATCCGGTACGGATCGCCGACGTCGCCCGCAGCATCGCCGGGCAGTACGACAATCCGGTCAGTATCATCTACACCGGGCTGCGCCCTGGCGAGAAACTGCACGAGGACCTGCTCGGTACCGGCGAGCCGGACAACCGGCCACTGCACCCGCTGATCTCCCAGGTCCCGGTGCCGGCGCTGGACCCGGTGCACGTGCACCTGCTCGACCCGTACGGCCGGCCGGACGATCTCGTTGACGAGCTGGCCGCGCTCTGTGAGCCGCACCGGCCGCTGGTCGGCGCGCGTCGGCAGCGTGGCGCTGCCCCGGCCGACATGCTCGCCGCAGACAGCGACGGCAGTCTCGCCTCGCCGGACTACCCGCCCGGCACCCCAATCGTCAGCAACAACGGGTCCACCGGGACGGTCTGACCTGACCTGGTGGCCGGTCAGAGCGCCGCTGGTGGCTCGGACGGTGGGTCGGCCACCGTGGCTGACAGATGCAGGACAGCTCCTGCACCAGGTCGTCCATGCTCTGTCCGATCTGCGCCCGGACCAACGTGAGCGCCGACTCGGCGAACGCGAGGCGGTCGCCGCCACCTCATGACAAGACGATTGGGCTGGCTGCCGACCTGGTGGCGGCGAATCGGGCCGCGACGCCGCTCCAGTCGATCAGATCCCACAGGCGGTCGAGGTAGTCCGGACGAACATCGCGGTACTACAGGTAGTAGGCGTGCTTCCAGGCGCTACCGCAGTAGCAACTACACCTCAACTGCGTCAATGCCGGGTCACCTCGACGCGCCCGGCCCGATCGTCGTCCAGACCGCCTCCACCTCGCCACCGCGTACCGCCGTCACCTCGCCAAGGCCGGCGAACACCATGCAGACGTGGTTCGGAACCACCTGAACCCGCTGCCCGACCGTGAGCGGACTCGGCTGCCCCGGCCCGGCCCACCGCAGCCAACCGTGCTCCTCGGAAAGCCGGTCGATCCGCCACCCGGGCAACCCCACCAGCAGCCCGTGGCCGCCATAGGAATCGAGATGCGCCGATGCCGGCAGCCCGTCCTGGCCGAACGTCTTCGACCCCGCGTCGATGCAGGCACGGTGCGGCTCCGGATGACTGACCACGGTGGCGAGGACCCGCACCGCGCAGGTCGCAACGGTGGCATTGCCGAGCGCGATCTGCCCCAGGTCGTTGAAGGCGTAGATGCCGGGCCGGATCTCAGTCACCCCGGGCTCGGCCACCACGGTCCGGGCGGAAGCGGAAGCACCTAGCGACACCGTCGACAGGGTCAGCCCGGCCGACCGGATCGCGGCCGCGGTATCCACCATGACATCGGCCGCCTCCTGTGACCGCCGGGTCAGATCCGCACGGTCAGTCGCCGCGTACACCGATCCCTCGTACGTCATCACCCCGGTCAACCGAACGCCGGGCAGCTCGGCGATGTCCCAGGCGATCCGCGCGGCATCCGCCGGCGCCACCCCACACCGACCCAGACCACTGTCGACAATCAGCAGTACGTCCAACAGCCGTCCGGCAGCGGCAAACGCCTCCCCCAGCGTCCGGGCACCGGCGACGCTGTCCGCGCCGACGGTCAGCTCACAGCGCTGCGCCAACCGTACGGCGCGTTCGGCCTTGTCCCGGCCGACCAGCGGATAGGCCACTGTCATCCGGGTCACCCCGGCCGCGGCGAACGCCTCGGCCTCACCAAGCTTCGCCACACAGATGCCGTCCGCCCCACGATCCAGCTGCATCGACGCAAGCCGAGGCACCCGGTGGGTCTTGGCATGCGGCCGCAACCCCACCTGATGCAGTTGGCACAGTCCAGCCATCTCGTCGAGGTTGCGCTCCAAAACGTCGAGGTCGAGCAGCAGATTGGGAGTCTCCAGGCCGGCCGGCACGGCGAACAGGTCCGGCGTAGCGGTCTGCGGTCGGGTATGGGTGGTCACGGCGTCTCCGGCAGTCGTCGTCGCGGTACGAGCGTATCCGTCGCCCATCCTGCCGTACCGCGATGGTCATGCGACGACCCCGCAACGTGGTGTCGCGCTCACCCGCGCGTACCGGCCAGCGGCCAGTACGGTCGGTAGTCGTCGAGCTGGGTGTCGTGCCCAACCGGAGCGTTGCTGCCGACGTGCTCGTGCCGGCCGATCCGCACCCCGGTCTCGGAATCGAGCCGGGCCAGGCCACAGCACCGTGGGGGTCCGAGATCGGCATCCTGGCAGACCGCCACCGTGCCACGACCCGTGCAGCCGAGCACCTTGTGCGCACCCGCTGCCTCGGCGGTGGCCAGGGTTTCGCCGACTTGACCCCGCATCCGTCGAGAGCCGGCATACCCCAGATCCTTCGGACCCGAAACGGACCAGCGGCGCTTGTCCTCCGACGCGAGTCGCCACAAGTCGGACATCACTCGGGTCCATCCGGTGCTACGGCGACGGCCTGGATCTCGATGAGCAGGTGCGGGTGGGGCAGTTGGTGGACGGCGACGGTGG
>NZ_JBHMIP010000028.1:0-85699 GCF_048060245.1 Micromonospora sp. LOL_014 | reverse complement strand
GCCCGCAACACCACCGCCCGGTCCCGCTCGGCCATGCCGCCCCAGGGTCCGCGCAACGCCGACCGCGCCGCCGCCACCGCCGCGTCGACCGTCGCAGAATCGGCCTCCGCCACCTCGAACACCGTCTCCCCGGACACCGGCGACACCTTCGCAAACCGCTTCCCCGCGTCGACGAACCGGCCGCCGACGAAACTACGCAACAGGCCGGGACCGTCGGCGGCCGGCCGGCCGACGAACAGATCGGGATGCCACAGGGCTGGCATCGGTGCGATGGCTGCCATGTTCTACCTTCCGTTGCCGGTGCGCGGGGATGTGTCGGGATCAGTCCGTGGTGGCGATGCCGCTGCCCTGGTCAGCGACCAGGGCCACGACGGCAGCGTCGACTGTCGCTTCGCCGGTCGCGGCGGCGGCTGCCTCATCCGTGGCGACCAGTACGGTGCTGCCGGTGCCGGCGTTCATCAGGTCGACGGCGACCCGCTGCGGCCCGCCCGGGTGCTCGCGAATCAGCACCAGGCGGCGTCCCTGAAGGGTCGCGACAATCCGGTCGGGCCAGACCTTGCCGAGCACTTCTGCGAGGATCATCAGCTGTCACCCTGCAGCGACGCCATAACGGCCCGGATCCGGGTCGACTCGCCCTCCTCCAGCAGCGCCGAGGTGGCCGGATGCGGCTTGGGGTAGATCTGCGAGCTGCGCAAATCACCGTGTTGGCGGATGGCAGCTTCCCCGGCTGACACTGCCTGCCGTACGGCTGCCAGGGTCCCCTGCACAGCGGCAGCGAGATAGCCGCTGGTGACCCGTTCGACGGCGATGCACCGTACGTCCGCAGTCTTGATCATGGCTTCGACCCCTGCGGAGAGGGCGACGATGCCCCGGGTCTCCACGATTCCGATCGCCTTCTCTGAGGACATGACACTTCTCCTTCTGGCTGTGTCGCCGGCAGGGCCGGCTCAGTTGCCGACGAGTCCGGGGGCGATGGCCAGCGCGGTGACTGCGTCGCAGGGGCTGGCGAAGACGATGGACCGGACCGGGCGGCCAGTCTTGGCTCGGGCGGTCTCCTCGCCGATGTCGACGGCTTCTTCCACGGTGGCGAGGTCGCCGCGGACCGCCACCGCGACGATTCCGCCGCCGAGGCGTACGACTCCGGTTACTTCGACCTCGGTCGCCTTGACCATGGCGTCCACCGCGTCAAAGATCGGAATAAATCCTTCGGCTTCGACGAATCCCGCAGCGGCGTTACGCATCGGGTTCCTCCTGTCGTTGGTGTTTCGGATGCCCGCTGGTCGGGCTGTCGGTCATGCGGTGCGGGCCGGCGCCGTTCATTCGGGTGCCGGCAGATTCCAGGACAGGACGGCAGCGCCGGTGCCCCACAGTGGTCCGTAGCTGTGCAGTTGCCCCGGGGCAGCGGCGACTCCGGTGCCGGCGAGGAAGGCGAATGCCCGGAACTGGCTGTCGGCCTGGGCCTGGCGGGCGTAGTCTTCGCGGACCGCGAGGACTTTGTCGGTGTCGCCGGCGGTCAGCATTTGCAAGATCCGTTCGTTCCACCGGTCGTGTGCCGGCTCGGCGATGCGGTCCTGGTCCGGCTCGATCCACTGCTGGATGAGGCCGGAGGACAGTCCGCTGACCACCAC
This sequence comes from Micromonospora sp. LOL_014, assembly GCF_048060245.1. Taxonomy (NCBI): domain Bacteria; kingdom Bacillati; phylum Actinomycetota; class Actinomycetes; order Micromonosporales; family Micromonosporaceae; genus Micromonospora; species Micromonospora sp. LOL_014. Next base: position 84,071 of record NZ_JBHMIP010000028.1, on the reverse strand, counting down.
CACCGCCGCTCGGACACCGGCGTCACGGGCGGCTTCGGCACCGGCTCGGCCGACCCGGGCCAGGGTGTCGGCGTCGGCGTACAGGTTGCACGACACCTGCGCCCAGCGCAGGGTGCACTGCGGGTCGAGCAGCGTGGAGGTCACGATGGTCCCGGTGTCGATCGGGAAGCCCTGGTAACGGGTGCGTCGGGCCTGCATGCCGTCGGCGTCCACCCGGGCCGCCCAGCGTTCGGTGAACTCGACGTCGAAGCGCAGGTCGTAGCTGAGGTGGCCGTAGTCGTAGGCGTACCAGTTCTCGTCGGTGTGCGCCCCACGCGGGTTCGGGTCACACTGGAACTGGTGGCCGAGCACGGTGAACCACTGGGTGGACAGCAGCAGGACGACGTCCGGTTCGAGGGCGCGCAGCCGGTCGCCGACCGTACGGGCGGAGTCGGCCAGCGCCGCCCAGCTGGTGGCGGGCTTGTCGGCGAGCAGGTGCGGCATGCCGGGCAGCAGTACGCCGGCCTGGATTCCACGGTCAGTCATCGACGTTCTCCGGTGTCCACTCGACCACCGCGTTGCCGGTTCCGATGATCGTGCCGTAGCCGAGCACGTCACCGGCGATGTCCGGCCAGCCGAGCGCGGACAGCAGCCAGGTAAGGCTGCCGGCCTTCGTCTCGGACGCGGTGGCTTCGATGTGTTCGGGGATGAGTTCGCGCAGCCGGCTGGTCGGACCCTGGCGGATCGTTTCCAGCAGCTTCATGTCCCAGCGGTACTGGTGGTTGTTGTACGGGTGCTCGCGTTCCATGTCCTCGGGCAGCTGGGGTTCCTCGTGCCAGTGCAGGTGGGACAGGGAGTTGGAGGCGAGCAGCACGGCGCGTCGGCCGGTGTTCTCGATCGCCCGGCGGGTCGCCTCGCCGAGCACCTCCATCTGGCCGAGGGACGCCTCGGAGTAGAAGTACGGGTTGTTGTTTGCCGACAGCGACACCACCGGGATGTCCCAGTCAGGGTTGACCATGTGCAGTGCGCCGATGGTGGCGTAGTCGACCCGTACCCCGGGATCGCGCAGCTTGCTGGTGACCAGGCCGAGGTCGGCGGCTTCGTCGGCGATGGCCTCGGCGAGGGGTACGTCGGTGTGGAAGTCGTAGTGGTAGCGGAACAGATGCGGGAAGATCGGCTCGACGGAGACGCCGCGCGGGTTGGGCACGCAGTTCACGTGGTGGCCGACCATGGTGATCCAGTGCGGGGCGTGCACGATCAGCACGTCGGGCCGGTGCACGTCGCGGATCCGGCGGCGGAGTCGGTGGTACGCCCAGCGCAGCACTTCCCAGCCGCCTTGTGACCGGGGTTCGTTCTGCGGCGGGTTCTCGCCGTAGATCAGGTGCGGCGGGTGCGGGCTGAGGTAGCCGGCGACGATACCGGGTCGGCGGCCTGCCGGAGCGGGGCGGACAGCGTCAGCGGAGTCCGGCCGCCGGTTACGGGTCGTGGTGCCCCGGGTCGGTACGGGTAGTCGGAACACCTTGCTCATCGCGGTTCTCCTGTCAAGGCCGGGGCGTCGCGCAGGATCCGCAGCATGCAGCGGTCACCGGGCTGGGTGCCGAGAATCCGCAGCCCGTCGTCATCGAGCGCGGCCTGGTGCCGAGCGACGCCGGGGTCGTGGCTTACCCAGGCACGCAGCGGTGCGGGGTGGGTGCCGTGCAGTTCGATCAGCATGTCGGCGGGCAGACCGTCGGCGGGGTTGGTGTAGACGAGGCGACGGCGGCCCCGCTGACCGGTGTAGGCCGGCTCGGCGGTGGTGGTGACCTGGTACCAGCGACGAGCGGCGCGGGCCTGGTCGCGGGCGGCACCGGTGGCCACTTCGTCGAGGAGACCGGTGTCGTCGCACACCACGCCGTAGCGGTCGAGGGCCTGGTCGGTGGTGAGATAGCCGGCTGCGACGTCGGCGGCCACCAGGCCGGGGTCGCGGGTGAGCGGGTCGCCCCAGCCGCCGCCGCCGGCTGATTCCATCACCAGTACGTCGCCTTCGCGCATCCGGTGTCCGGCTACCTTGCCGGGGGTGTCGAAGTCGATCCGCCGGCCGGCGCGGCGCAGATAGGTGGCGGTGGGGGCGCCGGGCGCGCCGGTGGACAGTCCGTACGGCGCGACGGTGGTGCGGTCGGTCTGCACCGAGTAGGCGCCGCTTGTGGCCAGCAGCCGGGTGGCCCGTCGGACACCGAGGCCACCGCGGTGCCGGCCGGCGCCGCCGGATCCGGTACGCAGCTCACAGGCTTCGACGAGGATCGGGATCTCGGTTTCCAGCCGTTCGACCGACTGGATCGTGGAGATGTCGCCGAGGTCAACGGGGTTCATCGCGCTCGGGCCGTCGGAGCCGAGGAAGCCTCCGTTGCCGCCGGCCGGGTAGTCGTAGTAGAGGTACGGCTGGCCGGTGTGTTCGTCGACGCCGCCGATCAGGTTCTGGAAGGTCGTACCGAACTGGTCGGCGGCGATCAGGTCCGGTGCGACCTGGCTGAGGGCGGCCATCACCGCGGAGATGACCCGCTTGCGGACCTCGCTGTGTGCGTTGGCCGGTGCCGGGTAGGTGACGTGTACGACGGTTCCCGGGTCGGTGCGCACGGTCAGTGGCCGGAAGGCGCCGTGGTTGACCAGCCCGCCAGGATCCAAGGCGGACTTGACGGCGATGAAGACCCCGGCGGTGGTCATCGCGAGCGACGAGTTGACGACGGCGGCGACCTGTGGAGAGGAGCCGCGGAAGTCGGCGACGAGTTGGTCACCGGTGACGGTCAACGCGCAGCGCACCAGTGCGGCGTCGTACTCGCCGTCGGTGTACAGGTCGAGGTAGTCCTCGTAGTGGTAGGTGCCGTCCGGCAGGTCGCGGATCTGGTCGCGTAGTCGCCGCTCGGTGCGGTCCATGTTGGCCTCGACGCAGCCGAGAATCAGGTCGCGACCGTACCGGTCGACGAGTTCGCGTAGCCGCCGCTGTGCGGTGTGGCAGGCGGCGATGCTGGACTCCAGGTCTCCCTGACGTTCGTCGGCCATCCGGACGTTGGCGAACAGGATCCGCATCGCGGCGATGTTGGGCTGGCCCGCGTCGACCAGTCGGATCGGCGGGACCCGCAGCCCTTCCTGCAGGATCTCGGTGGCCTTCCCGGAGACGCTGCCGGGTGTCATGCCGCCGATGTCGGCCCAGTGCATGCGGACGCAGGGGAACAGGAACAGCTCTCCCCCGACGAACACCGGGCTGATCAGGGTGACGTCGTTGAGGTGGCTGCCGCCCCGGTACGGGTCGTTGACCAGGTAGATGTCACCGGGCCGGAACTCGTCGCGGTAGTCGGCGAAAATCTCCTTCACCGATGCCGGCATCGCGATGACATGGCCGGGCATGTCGCGGCCCTGGGCGACCATCTCGCCGTCCGCGTTGAACAACGCGCACGAGAAGTCCTGCGCGTCGGCGATCACCGGGGAGTGCGCCGTGCGGAAGATCGTCTGGCGCATCTCCCGCACGATCGAGATCAACCCTTCGGTGACGATCTCGAGATCGATCGGGTTCAGGGACATGCGGGGCCTCGCAATGCTGACAGGGACGGGCACCTACCGGACGGACCATCACCAGGCGATGGACCATCATATGAGCCTTGTGTTATATTATGAACCTACCAACTTCAGGGATGGGAAGGCAAGATGTCGTCTGTCACCGACCCGGGCCGCGAGTCCGGCACCCAGGCGCTCGACCGCGCGCTGGCCGTGCTGCTCGCGTTCCGGCGCGACACCCCCGAACGCAAGGTCAGTGACGTCAGCCGGGAGCTCGGGCTGCACAAGTCGACCGCCAGCCGGTTGTTCCGGGCGCTCGCCGACGCCGGCTTCCTGCAGCGCAACGAGGAGACCGGCGCGTACCGGCTGGGAGTCACCGTGTTCGACCTCGGCGCCCGCTTCCTGGCCGGGCTCGACATGCACGCCATCGCCCGACCGCTGCTGCACCAGCTGGCCGAGGAGCAGGGCGAGTCGGTGAACCTGGCCATCCGCGACGGCCTGGACGCGATCTCGATCGACCTGGTAACCGGGTCGCACAGCCTGCAGCTGGTCTCCCGGCTGGGCCGACGCATCCCGTTGTGGTGCAGCGCCGCCGGCAAGGCGCTGTTAATCGACATGGACGACGACCAGGTCCGTGAGCTGCTGGCCGATGCGGCCTGGACCCGGCTGACCCGGCGTACGATCACCGACATCGACGTCTTCCTGGCCGATCTCGCCGGGGTGCGGGAACACGGCTGGGCGCTCAACGACGAGGAGAGCGAAGACGGCCTGCGAGTCGTCGGCGCGCCGGTGCGGGACCGGCTCGGCGCGGTGACCGCGTCGATCAGCGTCTCCGGCCCGATCTTCCGGCTGGACAGCCCGCAACGGGTCACCGCGCTCGCCGCCGCCGCGGTCCGCACCGCCGACGAGCTGTCCCGCCAGCTCGGCCACGGCGTCGGGCAGATCTGGGGCAGTTGACCGGCGACCGGCTCAGAAGTGCTGCTGCACGACATCCGGATCAACCTTGACGTGCAGCAGCACTGGCCCGGTCAGCGGCAGCAGCGCGTCGAACGCCGCCGAAACGGTTGCCTCGTCATGCGCCTGGTACGCGCTGACGCCGAGCGCGCCGGCCACCGCGGCCAGGTCCCGGTACGGAAAGCGGGCGATGGCCGGGTCAGCGCCGGCGGGTCGCAGCTTGCGCACCTCCGCCCCGTACGCGCCGTCGTCCAGCACGATCACCAGCACCGGGGCGCCGACCCGGGCCAGAGTGTCCAGCTCACCCAACGCGGTCAGCAGACTGCCGTCGCCCTCGAACGCCACCACCGGGCGGTCCGGTCGGCCGAGCGCGGCGCCGATCGCGTACGCCACACCGACGCCGATACTGCCGAACTCCCACGGCGCGACCAGCGACCGGTCCACCGCTGGCGAGTCCAGGTAGAGGTTGGGCCAGCCGCCGAAGTGGCCGACCCCGACGACCGTCGTACGGGGCAGCGGCAGCCGACGGGCGCAGATCGCCATCAGCCGGCGGGGGTCGACGTGCCGGGCGTCTGCGGGCTCCGGGCCGAGCTCGGCGAACGGGTCGGCGTCGCGAATCGCCCGGGCCAGCTGCGGCGTACGCCAGCCGGGCGGCTCCAGCCCGGGCCGCGCCGACTCCAGCGCCCCGGTCAGTGCCCGGGCCACCAGCGCCGCGTCGCCAACCAGCCCACCGTGCACCGGCCAGCGGGCACCGATCGCCGCCGGATCCCGGTCGACGCTGTACACCTGCGCGGCGCCGAACAACTGTCCGTGGTCGGCGGTCCACCGGTTCAGGCCGGCACCGAATGTCACGACGAGATCCGCCTCGCACAGCACGTCCCGGGTCAGCGGACGGGCCAGCCCGCCGGCGACGCCGAGGGCGTACGGATGGCCCGCGAACAGGCCTGCGGCCATCAGGCTGGTGACCAGCACGGCTCCGGCGTGGTCGGCCAACGCGGTCAGCTCCGGTCCGGCGTGCACCGCGCCCCGGCCGGCGAGGATCACCGGGCGGCGGGCCCGACGCAGGCGGTGCGCCAACGCGGCGACCGCCGTCGGGTCGGGTGCCAGTGGCAGCGGTCCGGCCGGCGCGACAGCGGCCCCGAGCGGTACGGCCGGCCGGTCCCCGGCCGGCTCGTCCTGCAGATCCAACGGGATGTCGAGGACCACCGGCCCCGGTCGCCCCACGGCCTCGCGCACCGCGGCGGCGACGTCGCGCGAGACCGTCGACGCGCCGGTCATCGACACGAAGGCACCGGCGGTGGCCAGGGCGAACGGCTGCTGCGGAAAGTTCTGCACATGCAGCGGGTCACTCGCCGGGGTGTCCCCGGCGAGCAGCAGCAGCGGTGTCCCCGCGTGCCGGGCGATGGTCAACGCCGGGCCGGCGGCGGCCAGGCCCGGACCCTGGGTGACCGTGGCCACCGCGCACCGGCCGGTGACCCGCGCCCATCCGTCGGCCATCATCACCGCGGCGTTCTCGTTGCGGGCCGCCACGAACCGGACCCCGTGCCGGGCGACCAGGTCGGCCACCAGGAACATGTTCGCGTCGCCGAGCAGGCCGAACACGGTGTCCATCCCGTGCTCGACCAACACGTCCGCGATCGCCTGGTAGACCTTCACCGGTCCGCCTCCGGGTGCCGGTCCGCCTCCGGACGGCGGTACGGGCCGGCGGGACGCAGCGCGACGCTCAGCGCACCCAGATAGGAGTCGGTGGCCACTGCGTCGAAGCGCGGGCCGGCCAGCCGGGCAGTCCGTTTGGTCATCGACCGACCCAGCGCCGGCACCGCCAGCAGCCGGTGGGCCAGTTCGGTGCCGGCGTCGGTTACCCGGTCGGGCGGCACCACCTCGGTCACCAACTCCAGCTGGTGCAGCCGGGCCGCGTCGATCCGCTCGCCGAGCAGCAGCCAGCGTTTGGCCCGGTCGGCACCGACCAGGTCGGCGAGGATCGCCATGCCGCCCCAGGTCAAGGGGATACCAAAGCCCACCTCGGGGAACGTGAAGAAGCAGGTGTCGGCGGCGAGGCGCAGGTCGCTGGCCAGCCCGAGGATCGCCCCGGAGCCGATCGCCGGCCCGTTGAACGCGGTCACCGTGGTCTGCTCCAGGCGGTACCAGCGCTCGACCAGCTCGGCGGTGCGCCGCTGCACGCTCATCGTGGTGGCGGCGTCGAGGGTGGCCAGCTCAGCCAGGTCGGTGCCGGCGCAGAAGGCGGTGCCGGCACCGGTCAGCAGCACCACCTCGACGGTGTCGTCGCGGCCGAGGTCGTGCAGCACCTGTTCGAACTGCCCGAGCATGTCCAGATCGAAGCTGTTGCGCCGAGCGGTGCGGTCCAGGGTCACCACCGCTAGCCGCCCCGCACGCTGCAGGTGTACCGATGTCACGTCGCCTCCGATTGCAGTAGGGCGCGGTCGACCAGGGCCGCGGCGTGTCCGACGTAGCTGAGCGGATCGAGCAGCCGGGTCAGCTCCGCCTCCGGCAGAGCCGCCCTGACCTGCGGATCGGCGCGCAGCAGCTCGGCGAACGGCCGATCATGGTCGAGGCTGTCCCGCACGATTCGCATCACCAGGTGGTGCGCCTGTTCCCGGCCCAGTGGGCCGGCCAGGCGCAGCATCACGGACTCCGACAGCACCAGGCCGCCGGTGGTGGACAAGTTGACGCGCATCCGGGCGACGTCAACGCGGAGCCCGGCGAAGACCTCGTTGAGGCGCTGCAGTGCGCCCCCGACGAGGATGAAGCACTCCGGCACCAGCTTCCACAGCGCCATTCCGACGCCCATGTCCCGGTCGTCCTGGGACACCATCGTCTGCATCGCCAGCGGCACCTGCGCACGGACCGTGCCGGCCGCGGCGATGACCGCCTCGCAGCGGATCGGATTGCGCTTGTGCGGCATCGTGCTGCTGCCCACCTGGGTATCGCGCTGCGGCTCGTGTGCCTCGCCGATCTCGGTACGGCCGAGGAAGTACACCTCGCGAGCCAGCTTCTCGGCGGTGGAGGCGACCAGGCCGAGCAGGGTGAGACACTCCACCACCCGGTCCGGGGTGGCGTGCCAGGGGGTCGAGGCGACGCCCAACCCGAGCCGGTCGGCGACGGCGCGTTCGATGTCGAAGGCCCGTGGCCCGTAACCGGCCATGGTGCCGGCCGCCCCGCCCATGCTGACCACCAGCAACCGGGGCCGGAGCTGGGCCAACCGCTCCCGGTGGCGCTGCAGCTCGCTCTGCCAGACCGCGCAGCGCAGCCCGAACGTGGTCGGTAGGGCCTGCTGACCGTGGGTTCGGGCCGCCATCGCCGTGTCCCGGTGCCGCAGGGCGAGCCGGCGCAGTACGCGGATCAGCTCGTCGATCTGCCGGCTGACGATGTCCAGTCCGGCTCGGGCGCGCAGCACGAACCCGGTGTCCATGACGTCCTGGGTGGTGGCGCCGAGATGGACGTAGCGGCCGCCGTCGCCGGCCGCCCTGGTCAGGGCCCGTACCAGCGGCACCAGCGGATGCACGGTGTCGGCGGCGTCGGCGGCCACCGCAGCCAGGTCCAGCGACTCGACCCGGGCGGCAGCGGTAATCTGCGCCGCCGCTGCGGCCGGAATGACGCCCGCGTCGCCCTGGGCCCCGGCAAGTGCCGCTTCCACATCGAGCCACGCCTGCATCAGCTGCCGGTCGTTGAACACCCCACGCATCTCGGCGTTGCCGAAGAAGCTGGTCACCGTCAACGAGTCGAGGAAGCAGGAGCTGAGCGGGTTCACCGTGCCACCCCGTCGATCATGGCCGTGACCGCCCGCCGGTCCACCTTGCCCGACGGCAGCAGTGGCAGTTCCGTCACGACGCGCCAGTCGGTCGGCACCTTGTGCCGGGACAGGCTGCCTGCGGCGGCCGCAGCCAGTTCGGTGCAGCGCAGGGTCGCCCCCGGGGTGGCGACCACAACCGCGACCACCTCCTCGCCCCAGCGCGGGGACGCGACCCCGACGACGCACGCCTGCGCGACGCCCTCGCAGGTGAGCAGGAACGCCTCGACCTCGGCCGGGCTGACGTTCTCCCCGCCCCGGATGATCAGGTCCTTCACCCGGCCGGTCAGGGTCAGGGTGCCGTCGGCGGCGAGCCGGCCCAGGTCACCGGTGCGCAACCACCCCTGCGGGTCGTACGCCGCCCGGTTCGCCGCCGGATCGTCGAGATAGCCGGGGCTCACCGACTCGCCGCGGACCTGCAGCTCACCTTCTGCTCCGGCAGGGAGCGGCCGGGTCGACCCGCCCGCGTCCACCGCGACGATCCGGGCCCGCAACCCGGGGAGTACCCGCCCGACGGTGGAGCCGTCCGGTGGGCAGCTGCCGTCGTCGGGGTCGACGCTGATGGTCGGACCGGCCTCGGTCTGCCCGTAGACGACCGCCAACCGCCGCAGCCGCAGCGTGTCGCGTACCCGCGCGCGCAGTGCGGGTGGGCAGCTGGCACCACCGAGGAAGCCCAGGCGCAGCGCGGTCAGGTCCCACCGCCGGGGCTGCTCGTCGAGCCGGTCGGCGAGCATGGTCGCCATCGTCGGCACCAGTTGAACGACTGTGCACTGGTGCCGGTGCACGACGTCGAGCACGTCGTCGGGACGGAACCGCGGCACCGGGAACAGCTGCGCCCCGGTGACCGCCGCCAGCACCACGCCGCTGCTGAGGCCGGCGGCGTGGGCGAACGGCAACGGACAGCAGATCCGGTCGGCCGGGCCGATCCCGGCGGCCTGCGCCGTCCAGGTCGCGTTGCGGACCAGGTTCCGCCCGGTCAGGACGACCATTTTCGGGGTGCCCGTCGATCCCGAGGTGAACTGGACGTTCAGCGGGGCATCGGGGTCGTGGGCCGGCTCCGGTGGCGGCCCGGCCCAACCGGGCAGGCCGGCGAGTGCGTCACCGGCCTGGTCCGCCGGCAGGAAGGTGACCGGCCCGGTCGCCGCACGCCGGGCGGACGACGTCACGTCGCGGTCCCGGATCTCTCGCGCGGCGAACAGCCGGACCGGCCGGGTCCGACGCAACGCGGCGGCCAGCTCCGGCTCCGTCGCGGCGGGGTGCACGGTGACCAGGGCGGCTCCGCGCCAGGCCGCGGCGGCGAGCAGCACCAGCCAGGCGATGCTGTTCTCGGCCCACACGGCGATCCGGTCGCCGCGGCCGACACCGGCGGCGGCGAGCACGCTGGCGGTCCGGGCGGCGAGCGCCGCGTACTCGCCGGCGGTGACGGCGGGCCGGCCGGCGACGGCGAACAGCGGCCGGTCCGGCTGTCGCCGGGCCTGCCCCAGCAGCACGGCGTCGTACGCCGGCAGATCGACGGGAGCCATCAGGAGCGCTCCAGCAGCAGGTTCCCGTGCGGATCCACCCGCCCCCACCATCCGGCGCCGACCACTGTGGTGCTTCCGCTCTCCCGGACGACCGCCGGGCCGCTGACCCGTACGCCGGCGGTCAGCTCGCCACGCTGCCAGACGGCGGCATCGGTCCAGCCCTCCGGCCCCCACACCGGCAGGGTGCCGGGCTCGGGCGCCGGGCCGTCAGGTGGCGCGGCGAAGGTCACGGCGGGCTGTGGCCCGAACGCGGTGAGCCGGCAGTTCACGATCTCGGCCGGGTGCTCCGAACGCAGGTAGGCGTACCGCTCCTGGTAGGCGGCGTGGAAGGCGCGGATCAGATCGGCGGGTTCGTCGGGCAGCTCGTCCAGCGGCACGGCCAGGTCGAAGCTCTGGCCACGGAAACGCATCCCCAGCGACAGCCGGAAGGTGACCTGGTCGGCCTCCACCGCGTCCTCGGCCTTGAGCTGGTCGCGGGCGGCCGCTTTCAGCTCCTCGACCAGCCCGCGGGCCGTCGCCAGGCCGGCGGAGTCGGCGGGGACCAGCGCGGTACGGACGTAGTCGTGACGGGCCCGGGCGGCGACGAAGCCGAGCGCCGAGAAGTTTCCCGGCACCGGGGGAACCAGGACCCGTGGGATTCCCAGCTCGTCGGCGAGTGCGGTGGCGTGCATCGGTCCGGCGCCGCCGAACGGCATCAGCACGAATTCCCGCGGGTCGTGGCCGCGGGCCACCGAGATCTCCTTGATCGCGCTGGTCATCTTGACCGTGGCCAGGCGAAGGATGCCGTACGCGAGTTCGGTCTCGGTCAGGCCGTCACCGAGTTCGGCGGCCAGCCGCCCGAGAGCGGCACGCGCCGCGTCGAGCTGCGGGGTGACCTCGCCGCCCAGCCGCCCGTGCGGGTCGAGATGGCCGACCACCAGGTGGGCGTCGGTGGTCGTCGGTTCCACGCCGCCCCGGCCGTAGCAGGCCGGACCGGGATCGGAGCCGGCGCTGCGCGGGCCGACCCGCAGCTCGCCGCCCCGGTCGCGCCAGGCGATCGAGCCGCCACCAGCACCGATCGTGTTGATCTCGATCTGGAAGGTCCGGTTCGGATGCCCGGCGATGGTGCCGTGGTTGGTCATCAGCGGCACGCCGTCCTTGATCAGGCAGACGTCCGTGCTCGTGCCGCCGATGTCGCAGGTGATGACGTTGTCGAAGCCGGCCAGGCCGGCGACGTACGCGCTGGCCGCCACGCCGCCAGCGGGGCCGGACAACGCGAGGTTGATCGGCAGCCGGCCGGCCTGGTCGGTGGAGACCACGCCGCCGCTGCTGGTCATGATCGCTAGCGGTTGGCGGTAGCCGCTGCCGGCCAGGGTCGAGCCGAGGCCCGACAGGTACGCACTGACCGGCCCTCGGACGCTGGCGTTGAGCACGGTGGTGGCGAACCGCTCGTACTCGCCGTGTTCCGGGACCACTTCGGCGGAGATGCTGCAGGCCAACTGCGGGTGGCGACGGCTGATCCGGTCGGCGGCGGCCCGCTCGTGCCCGGCGTTGCGGTAGGAGTGCAGGAAGCAGATCGCGACGGCGGTGGCCCCGGTGGCGGCCAGCCGGTCGGTCACCTCGTCGAGACCGGTCATGTCCAGCGGGACAGCGATGTCGCCGGCGGCAGTCACCCGTTCCTGAACGGTGTGCCGCATCCGGCGTGGGGTGAGCGCCGGGCGGGCGGCCTCCTTGACGCTGTACAGGCGGGGGCGGTGGCCCAGGCCCATCTCCAACACGTCCCGGAAACCCTCGGTGGTGACTACCGCGACCGGTTCGCCGGCACCTTCCAGCAGGGCGTTGGTGACCCTGGTGGTGCCGTGTACGAACCGCTCGACGTCCGACAGGTGGACGTCGAGCTTGGTCAGGCCGTCGAGGATCGCCGCCGCCGGGTCCGCCGGGGTGGACAGCGTCTTGGCCTCGGCGAGCCGGCCGGTGGCCGGTTCGTACACGATGACATCGGTGAAAGTTCCGCCGATGTCGACGCCGATGCACAGCATGAGGGAACCTTTCGGTCAGATGGGTCACGTCACCGGGGCGGGTGCCGACTGCGTCGACCCGCGCCCCGGAACCCGAACCGGTCAGAAGGTGACGCCGTAGCGGCGCAGGCTGGCGCGGGTGACCGTGCGCAGCACCCAGTCGAACAGGTAGCCGAGCAGGCCGAGGGCGATGATGCCGACGAACACCCACTCGGTCTTGGCGTAGTTGCGGGCGGTCCAGATCAGCGAGCCGAGGCCGCTCTGCGCCGCGACGATCTCCGCGGAGACGATGGTGAGGAACGAGTTGCCCATCGCCAGCCGGGCGCCGGTGACGGCGTACGGCACCGTGGCGGGCAGGATCACCGAGGCCAGGGTGCGAACCGGCCCGGCGCCCAGCGCCCGAGCCGCCCGCAGCTTCAGCTCGTCGACGGCGAGCACCCCGGCGAGGGTGTTCAGCGCCACGATGAAGACCGTGGTGTAGAAGATCAATGCGATCTTCGAGGCCTCACCCGGGCCGAGCCAGATGATCGCCAGGGTGACGAAGGCGATCGGCGGCACGAACCGGAAGAACTGGATGTACGGGTCGAGCATCAGCCGCAGCAGCCGGCTGCGGCCCATCAGCAACCCGACCGGCACCCCGATCAGTACGCCCAGCCCCCAGCCGCTGAGGATGCGTTGGCTGGACGCCCAGACGGAGTCCCACAGCGTCCCGTTGGTCGCCAGCTCCACCGCCCCCTGCCCGGTCAACCGGGGTGAGGGTAGGAAGAACGCGGTGTAGTTTCGGCTGACCAGATCCCAGATGAGCAGGCCGAGCAGCACCGACAGCACCGACAGCACGACGCGGGTGTGTCGACGCCGGCCGGCGAAGCGGCGTGGGCGGGGCCCCGCCGCGCGAGCGGCCGGTGGACGTTGCACATCGACGGCCATCAGCCGCCCCCTCCGTTCAGGCCGTGCCCGTCGTCCAGACCCTGGGCGCGCAGGGTCTGGGCGACCTCGGTGCCGATGTCCTCGCGCAGCACGCGGAACAGCCCGGCGGCGGCCGGATCGGTCAGCTCCCGGGGCCGGGGCAGGTCCACCGGGTACACCTGCTTGATCCGGGCCGCCGGGCCTGCGGTCATGGTGACGATCCGGTCGGCGAGCAGGATCGCCTCGCCGATGTCGTGGGTGACGAACAGGATGGTGGGCCGGGACTGGCGCCAGATGCGGTCGAGTTCGGCCTGCATGACCAGCCGGGTCTGGGCGTCCAGCGCGCCGAACGGCTCGTCCATCAGCACCACCGACGGTTCGTTGGCCAGCACCCGGGCGAGCTGGGCCCGCTGGCGCATGCCGCCGGATAGTTGGCTGGGGAACCGGTCGCCGCTGTGGCTGAGGCCGACCATGGTCAGGTAGCGGTCGACGATCCCGGCCCGCTGCGCACGCGGCACACCCCGCATCCGGGGGCCGAACGCCACGTTCTGGCGTACGGTCAGCCACGGGAACAGGGCCTCGGCGCTCTGGAACACCACGCCCCGGCTGACGTCCGGGCCGGTAACCGGCGCGCCCGCGCACAGCACCTGCCCGGCGGCCGGCCGGACGAACCCGGCGATCGCGTTCAGCAGGGTCGACTTGCCACAGCCGCTGGGACCGAGCAGACAGACGAACTCACCACCGGCGATGTCGAGCGTCGCCCCGGCGACCGCCTCGAAGTCGTCGAAGCGGATGTCGACGTCGCGGACCTGCACCGGGGAGCCCGCCGGACGGGAACCGGATTCCGGTCCCCGTCCGGCGGAGGTGGCGGCCGTCCGCCCGGTCACGCCACGCCCCGGATCATCACCTCGGCCGGGTCGGCCGGGTCGGACACGATCCCGCTGTCCTGCTGGAACTGGGCGATCTCGGCGTAGCGCTGCAGGTCCTCGTCGGTGAAGTCGCGGACCTGGCACTGCACGCCGTCGAGCAGTTCGACGGCCTCGGCCGCAGGTACCTCGATGGCATTCTCGGTAGCGGTGCCGGCGACCTGCGGATCGGCGGTGATCTGCTCACATGCCTCGCCGATCGTGTCCACCAGGGTGGCGGCGGCCTCTTGGTTGGCCTCGTACCAGGCTCCGTCCACCCCGATGATCAGGTTGTAGACGTAGCCGACGTCACCGCTGGTGAGCAGGATCTTGCCGCCGCCCTCGACACCGCGCGAGGGCCACGGCTCCCACATGATGTAGCCGTCGATGTCGCCGCGCTGCAGCAGCGCCGGCATCTCCGCTGGCGAGGAGGTGACGAACTCTACGGCGTCGCGGCTGATGTCGTAGCTGTCGAGGATCTTGTTGGTGGCGTACTCGTTGACCGTTCCGGTCACCACGCCGTACCGCGAGACGTCTGCGACCTCGCCGATCTCGTCGCGGACCACGAGCTTGATGAAGTCGGGCGACTGGGAGAAGACCGCAACGCCCTTGACGTCGCCCCGGGTGGCTCGGTTCAGCAGGCTCGACTCGGTACTCGCGGTGACCTGACCCTCGCGGGCGAGGATCGCGTCGAGGCCACCGGTGCCTTCCTGGTACTGCGTGACGGTGACGTCGATCCCGGCCTCGGCGAACAGGTTTTGCTGATCGGCCAGGTAGATCGGCGAGTACGCGGGATCGACGCCGACCCCGAAGTCGATGGTCGTCGTCTCGGCCGGTGTGCCGGGTTCACTACCCGGGTCCTGATTCTCGGCACAGGCCGCGGCGACGGCGGTGACCAGCAACGCGGCGCCGACCACCCGCAAGGTACGCAATCTCATGGCTAACCCCAGTTCATTGCGACTCATATTGTGGTTCTAGGTTCTTATTCTGAGACGCTACTGGGCACCACGAGAGGCGTCAAGGGTGCGACCAGGCCGGCGAACGGAGCCCTTCAACGAACGAAGGTCACCTCGAGTAGTCAGAACGGGAAACAGATGCCCAGTTCAGGCCATCGAACGCCGCAGAAACTCGACGGGCCACTACCGAGAGTACCTAGCTGGTGGAGACTCACCACCCGGCCTCGATGTGGAACCGGAGCTTCGGTAAGGCTACCCTTCATGGAACCCGGGACTCGCCGACCGACGACGAGGAGTAGCCCATGACCGACCTCGCTGAACTGCCGGTGACTGTGCCCGGACCAGAACCGCGCGAAATCCGACCTACCGGAAATGCACCCCGGCTACGGACCCGGGCCCTGCGGCTCGGGTACGGCCACCAGGTGGTCGTCCCGCACCTGGACCTAGACATCGTCGACGGATCGGTCACCGCGATCGTCGGGCCGAACGGCTGCGGAAAATCGACCTTGCTCCGCGCCCTTGGCCGGCTGCTGCGGCCCACCGCCGGGGAGGTACTACTCGACGGCGAGCGAATCCAGCGGTTGCCGACCCGGGAGGTCGCCCGCCGACTCGGCATCCTGCCGCAGGCTCCGACCGCGCCGGACGGGCTCACCGTGGCGGACCTGGTCGCACGTGGCCGCCAGCCGCACCAGACCTGGCTGCGCCAGTGGTCCCGGGCCGATGAGGAGGTCGTCGCCCAGGCACTGGCCTGGACCGGCCTCAACGACCTGGCCGAACATCCGTTGGACACGCTCTCCGGCGGCCAGCGGCAACGGGCCTGGATCTCCATGGCGCTCGCCCAGGGCACCGACATCCTGCTGCTCGACGAGCCGACCACCTATCTCGACCTGGCGCACCAGATCGACGTACTCGAACTGGTGGACCGGCTGCACCGGGAGGGCGGGCGCACCGTGGTGATGGTGCTGCACGATCTCAATCTCGCCGCGCGCTACGCCCGACATCTGGTCGCGATGAAGGACGGACAGGTGCTGGCCAGCGGTGCACCGGGCGAGATCCTGACTCCAGAGCTGGTCCGGGAGGTGTTCGGGCTGCGGGTGATGGTCATCGAGGACCCGGCCAGCGGCACCCCGCTCGTCGTCCCGCTCGCCGCAGGCGCGGCCCGCGCCTCCACCATGGATCAGAAATCTATTCCGGTGGTTCGTGCCGTTACGCCCTGACGGGTCGGGTCGAGGGTACTGTTTGGCCGGGAACGCGCACCGACCGAAAGAGAGACCCTCCATGGCATACCCCGTGGTCACCACTGGTGACGTCTCCCGGCTGCTGGACGACCTGGTGGACCGGGTGCCGCAGGCGCAACAGGCGGTGGCGCTCTCTCCCGACGGCATCCTTCTGGCCTGGTCCAAAGGGGTCGACCACGAACTGGGCGAACAGCTGTCCGGCCTGGTGGCGGGTCTGCGCGCCCTCGCCGTCGCGGTCGGTCAACACGCCGACACCGGCCGGGTGCGACAGATCGTCGTCCAGATGGGTACGGCGTTCCTGTTCATCGCCGCGACACCCGGTGGTGCCATCATCGCAGCCGTCTTCGACGCCGGCTCCGACATGGACTCGGTGGCCTACGAGGTGGCACTGTTTGCCGGCCGGGCCGACCGGCACCTGCCGGCGTTCCCCGCGCCGGAGGAGGCCCCGGATGCTGCCGTCCGCACCGCTCAGGCGCTCCTGCACGGCGGCGCACCGACGCTCGGCGCGCATGCCGCTGAACGACAGGACCTTCCGACGCGCCGCTGAGCCGGCCAGCGCCGTTCACCAAGGCGGAGCCCCGACCGGCAGGGAAGCCTGGTTACCGTCGGGTCACCGCGAGGTCGGCGACCCCGGCGGCGGCGTCGATGTCATAGCGGTCGGTGGCCTCATCCCAGTCCGTCGAGCTCACCGACTCGCCGCCAGCGACCCCGTCGCGCCGCTCGCCGTCCAGGTCGACGCTGCCCGCGCCGGAGCCCAGTCGGATCCGCACCGGCGTCCGCTCCGGCAACTCGATCCGCCAGGTGCTGACGCCGCCGGACATCCGGACGCCGACCGTGCCGGACGGCTCAGGCAGCGCCAGGTCCAACGCGCTGGCGCCACCTGCGACGTCCACCTGGGAGACCCGGGCACCGGTCAGATCGACCCGGGTGCTGGTCGCCCCGCCCACCACCCGGACCGACCAGAGCAGATCGCTGTGGACAGTGACTCGCAGCTCGCCGGCACCGTCGTACCCGGTACCGGTCAGTCCGACCCGGACCACGCCGTCGGCGGTGGTCACCTCCGGCGCGGCCGCACCGCCGACCGGAGTCTCCGCCCGCAGCAGCTGATCACCGAGGTCGGCGGCTACCACCTGAATCCCTGGTGCGCTGTCGGGGATCTCCAGCCGCGCCTCGGTCCACCCCTCGCGCGGTGTCTGCACCGTCCACGCCACGTCGCCGTCGGTAGCCGGGCGTGAGCCCACTGCGTTCACCACCGCCGCCACGATCGTCGCCGCCACCAGCAGGGCGGCGATGACGGCGACGGCGATCAACGCCCGGCGCGAGGTCCCGAATGGCGTGCCACCCGGCTGGTCGGTGGACGGTTCGTTGCTGGCTGCGGTCGGTCGCACGGCTCCCCATTCCAGTTCCTGCCCGCCCGTGGCGCGGCGAGATTCTGCGGCCCGTCGATGCGGCGGACGGTGCCCCTGCTACCCGGTTGCGGGACGGGGCAATCTTAGGCGCGCCGGCCGGGCCGGACCGCAAGCCCGGTCACCAGCCCCACCAGCAGTCGAGCAGTTCGGTCACAGGCCCAGCAGCCGACGCAGGTAGTCGGTGAGGAACCGCCCGTCGGGATCGAGTCGCTCACGGACGGCGAGGAACCGGTCCGCCTGTGGGTAGCGGGCAAGCAGATCCCGGCCTTCCAGCCGGTGGATCTTCGCCCAGTGCGGCCGACCATCATGGGCCAGGAAGATCGGTTCCACATCGGCGAAGAACTCGCGGTACGGCAGCGTCGCGTTCTGGTGCACCGAGATGGTGATGCTGTCCCGACCGTACGCCGGGCTGAGGAACGCCTGATCGGCAGCCACATACCGGTAGAGCACCCGCCAGGCGGTGTGCTCCCGGTGCCGGGTCCGGATCCGGTGCCGGACCTCTCGGAAGCAGGCCGGACCGGCCGCAGCCGGAACGAAGTACTCGATCTCGTGGAAACGCAGGGACCGCCGTTTGATCAGCGCGGCGTCGCTGGAGCCGGTCCGTTCCTCGGTGCAGCCGCTGCCGGGCAGCGTGTCCGGGCCGGGATCGTCGGCAACCGGGTTCACCGTCCGCAGGTGCGCGTCGTCACGCCGCGGGTACCAGTAGAAGTCGACGTTACGGTTGACCGTCAGCAGTTCGTCGAACGTGGTCAGGCACGCCTCCACCGGCAGGCCCCACTCCCGCCGCCGGGCCTGGAACGCGGGGACCAGCCGGGTCCGCAACGCGGTGAATACACCCAGCACGCCGAGCGACACCTGGGCGGCCGGCAACAGGTCGGGATCGCTGTCGGCGTCGATCTGCACCGGTTGTCCGGCCGCGGTGACCAGTCGGACCCCAGTCACCTGGGCGGACAAATTCGGCAGGCCCAGGCCGCTGCCGTGGGTGCCGGTCGAGACGGCACCGGCGAACGCCTGGGTGTCAACGTCGCCGAGGTTCGGCATCGCGAGTCCGTGGTGGCGCAACTGACGACCCAGGTCGTGCAGCCGGGTGCCGGCACCGACCCAGATCTGCCGGTTGTGCGGTGGTTCGAGTACCCCGGCGGGCAGCCGGTCCAGGCTAAGCAGGACGTCCCCGGTCTGCACGAGCGGCGCGGATGAGTGCCCGGCGCCAACCGGCCGTACCGTCACCGCCTGCTCGGCGGCGGCGCGCAGGACGCGGCACAGTGCGGCGACCGACTCCGGCCGGGCCACCATGGCCGGCTCGAAGGTCAACCCACCGGACCAGTTGCGCCAGGTCGTGGTAGCGGTGACAGGCGGCGAGGTCACAGCGCCGCCCGCAGCGGATCACCGGGACGGCGGGTGCGGCGACGCGGCCGGGCCAGGTCACACCGGCCCCGGCCCAAGGCGTCGAGCAGGCCCCAGCGTCCCGGGATGTCATGCAGCTCGATGTGTCCCATCCCCTCCGGAACGGCCGGGTCGATGATCAGGTCGCCGTCGTACGGGTCGAGACCGAGCAGCACCCGCAGGAACAGTAGCGTCGCGCCGGCCGAGGTGGCGTGCGGGCTGCCTGCGGCGGAGTACGGGACGGGGTACTTGGTCAACGACCGATCGTAGCCGGCGAAGCACTCGGGCAGCCGGGCCCCGAAGTACTGCGACGCCTCCAGCACCGCCCCGGCCACCCGGGCTGCCTCCTCCCGGTAACCGTACCGCCACAATCCCCAGGCGATCAGCGAGTTGTCGAACGGCCAGATCGAGCCGGTGTGGTAACCCACCGGGTTGAACCGCCGTGCCCCGGTGCCGAGCGTGCGGATCCCCCAGCCGCCGAACAGTTGCGGACTCATCAGATGCCGGACGACCGACCGTGCCTTGGTGGGTTCCGCGATGCCGCTCCACAGCAGGTGCCCGATGTTGGAGGTGAGCGCGTCAACCTGGCCGCCGTCGGCCTGTAGCGCGTGGGCGTAGTAGCCGCGGTCGGCGATCCAGAAGTCTCGGTTGAACCGGTCCCGTAGCTCGGTCGCCTGCTGTTCGAGCCGGTCCGCGAAGGCGTGGTCACCCCAGCAGGTCCGGGCCAACCGGGCGCCGCGCATCCGCGCGTCATAGACGTATCCCTGGATCTCGCAGGTGGCCTGCGGGAAGGCCGCCTCCCGCCCGTCGTGAAAGCTGATCGCGCCCGGTGAGCACTTCCAGCTCTGGTTGAACAGCCCGGTGCGGGTCGGCCGGGGCCCGTACCAGACGTAGCCGGTGCCGACCAGATCCGCGTGTCGGTCGATCCAGTCCAGCGCCGCGCGGGCCTGGAACTCCATGTCGCGCACCAGAGCGGTGTCGCCGGTCCACCGTTCGTACTCGTCAAGCAGCACGATGAACAGCGGAGTGGTGTCGGCGGCAGAGAAGTCTGCGGCGTGCGAGACCTCGTTGAACAACGCAGCCTCCGCATACCGGCTCTCCTGGGGGATCTTACCCGGCTGTTCGGCCCGAAACGGATCCTCGCGGGTGCCCTGGGCCAGCGCCATGATCGCCAACGCGGGCACGGTGGTGGCGGGCAGGAACGGTAGCGCCTGCAGGCAGCTGATCAGGCTGTCCCGGCCGAAGAACGTCATGAACCAGGGCATCCCCGCCGCCGGCAGCATGTCGCGGAAGTTGACGCCCTTGTAGCGCAGCGCCGCCAGATCGACGACGCTCTGCTGGTACGCCTCCCGTAGCGGTTCATGGTCACAGGTGAGTTTCGGTGCCCGGGCCATCCACTCGTCGAGTTCCCGGTGCACTTCGGGCTTGGGCCGCTCGGCGTAGCTGCGCAGACTCTCGCGCAGATCGCGGTTGCCGGCCCCACGGACGAAGGTCTTCACCGTCAGATCGGTGCACCAGGTGTCGTGGGCGTCAAGGGCCAGCTCGAAGGTCAAGCTGCCGGGATCAATGCGGGCCGGCACACTGCTGGACAGGATCGTTTCACGGAAATAGGTGCCCCGCTCGTAGCGGAACCGCAGCGCGTCAGGCTCGACCGTAACCTCGATTTCGCGCTCGGTGTGGTAACTGTCCTTGACCTCCAGCACCTCGGCGAAGTCGGCCCCGGCGTCGATGCGCAGGCTCAGCCGGACGGGCTCCTCCCGGTGGTTGAACACGGCGATCTGCTCGGTGAACGCGTCGCCGATCCAGCGGTGCCGGAACACCGAGATGGTGGCGTCCACGTAGTGCGTCGGCTCACCCGGCACCTGGAAGAACCGCGACTCGAAGTACTGCAGGTCGTCGATGGACAGGGTGTTCATCCGTTGCCCGTCGACGGTCAGCCGCCAGTAGGACAGGAAGCGGGTGTCGTAGAAGAACAATCCGAACGGCGCGGACGGCACCGGCTCGATGTCTCCCCGCCGGTCACTGACCATGAACATGTTTCCGTAGAGAATGCTGACCGGCTTCGCGGTGGCCGGCCGGGCACCGACCGGCTCGGCGACCGGTCGGGCCCTCGACGTCGCCCCGGCGCTGTCCGCATGAAGCGGCAGCAGGCGGCGGAAGGTCAGGAACAGCGGCAGATCGCCCCGGACCGACACGCCGTTGCGCAGGAGCAACGAGATGCTGTTGTCCCGGCCCTCGATCAGTGCCTGGAAGGTTTCCTCCGAGGTGTCGATGGTGCAGTCGATCTGCTCCGGGTCACGCTCGAGCACGGCATGCCCGTCGTGATACGTAACTGACCAGCTACGGATACCGCCGTCCGGGGCGGTGAGGTTGAACCGGATCGTGCCGCTGACCGGCGGCGGCAGTCGACCGTCGCCGCGCGCCTGGAGACCGTCGAAGAACTGACCGATCACGTCGGTCATCGCCGCTCCCCTCAGTCGTCCTCCGTCGGTTCACCTGGTGCCAGCATGGCCCGTCCACCATCTGCGGCGGATCACCCGGTGCGGGTGATCCGTGACCGGCAGGAGACGGAACGTCGACCACGGATGCCGAAAGTAACCAGATGAGGCAGAATGATCACAGGCCGTATCGGGGACATGGCATGTGCCGAAGCGAAGGAGGCCAACGACGTGAGTCACGACCGCACAGCCGCCGGGATGCGCTACTGGCAGACCGGCCGCGGCCGACAGGATGTCCTGCTTGTACACGGGTGGTGCTGTAACCACCGGTTCATGAAGCCACTCGCCGCCCATTTGGCCAGCTGGCGGCGGCGGATCATCTCGGTGGACATGCGGGGACACGGTGCAAGCCCCGCCGGAGACCGCGGCTTCAGCGTTCCCGAACTCGGTGCCGACCTGCGGGACCTGATGGTCGAACTCGAAATGGACGACGTCGTGCTGATCGGGCACAGCATGGGCGGGGTCTGGTCGTTGGCCGCAGCCGCGCAGGCGACCGACCGGGTCGCGGCGCTGCTGCTGCTGGACGCGTCGGTGGCCGTGCCGCCCGGTACCACGGAGCAGGTGGCCGCGCTGGCGGAGTCCGTCCGCAGCGCGGACCCGCGCCAGGCCCGGATCGACATCATCCGGTCGTACTTCATTCCCGAGTCGGACCCCCGGCTGGTCGACTGGACGATCGACCAGATGCTGCGGCCGCGTGACACCGTCGCCGCCGCCACCCTCGACGGTCTCGCCGACTTCGTCGAGGCCGGTGGCGACGCCGCGTTGACCGCGTGGGGACGCCGGCTGCTCTACATCGGTGGCCCGGCACCATTCGCCGACTACGGCCGGCTGCGGGAGCTCGTGCCCGAGGCCGTGATCGGCCAGGTGGTGGGCTCGGGCCACTTCTTCCAGTTCGAGGTGCCGCGGCAGACCAACGCGATGGTCCGCCGCTATCTGCGGCTGTGGGGGCCGCCGTCGTGGTGATCCGCAAGCAGGGCCTTCACCGAGTCCGTCAGGTCGTAGCTGGGTGACCAGCCGAGCACCTGCCGGGCACGGCTGATGTCTGCGCACATCCAGGGGACGGCGGCGGTCCGGTTCACCGTCGGGGAAAACTCCCCCGTACCGAGTTCGCCACTGTGACCAGCGGCCCGGGCCAGACAGGTGACCGCGTCCCGGACCCCGACCGGCCGCCCGCTGCCCACGTTGAACAGCCGGTGCGGCAGGCGGGTGGCGAGCGCGGCGGCGCGGACCGCGGCGGCGATGTCGCGCAGGTCGACGAAGTCGCGCACGGTGTCCAGCAGCCGCACCGCCAGCGGTGACCGCCCGCCGCAGCGCAGCAGAGCGGCCGCCCGCCCCAGAGCGCTGTCCGCCGGCAGGCCCGGCCCGACCGGGTTGAACACCCGCAACGTGACGACCTCGACCCGTCCGTCGGTGCTGGCCAGTTCGCCGAACTGGGTGGCGGCCAGGTGGCTGAACCCGTACGGGCTCACCGGCCTTGCCGGATCGTCCTCGCCCACCGGCCGGCCACTGGGCACGACGCCGTACTCGGCGGCGGAGCCGATCCGCACCAGCCGGGTGCCGGGCACGACGTCGGCCATCGCCTCGGCGAGCGCGGCCACAGCCAGTAGGTGGATCCGGATCAGCCCGGCGTTGTCACCAACGGTACGGCCGGCGCAGTTGACCACGACGTCCGGCTGGACGGCCGCGAGCAGCCGGGCGAGTTCGGCCACGCCCGTCGTGGCGAGATCGCAGTCGGCCCGGGTCGGTGCGGTCACCACCGCGTCCGCTGTGAGCGCAGCGTGGATCTGCCGGCCCAGCAGTCCGGTGGAGCCGAAGAGCAGGATCCTCGCCCGGCTCAACCGCAGCACCGGCCGGCCAGGTCACCGCGGGGTCGACGGGAGGTTGCTGCCAAACCGTCGGGCGCGGCGGCCGGGACCGGGTCGGCCGCCGGGACGGGGTCGGCCGCCGGGACGGGGTCGGCCGCCGGGACGGGGTCGGCCGCCGGGACGGGGTCCGGCGGCGTCGGGGTCCCGGTGAACTCGTGCCAGGTGACCGTCCCCGGCGCGGCGATCCCTTCCCGGCGCACCACCACCCGGACGGTCTCGACCAGGATCCGCAGGTCGAGCCGGAGACTGCGATTGTCCACGTACTCGATGTCGTAGGCGAACTTGTCCTCCCAGGCCAGCTCGTTGCGGCCGCGGACCTGGGCCAGGCCGGTGATACCGGGTCGCACCTCATGCCGTCGGGCCTGCCAGGGCGTGTAGATCTCCAGGTACTGCACCAGGTGGGGACGCGGGCCGACCAGGCTCATCTCACCACGCAGTACGTTCCACAACTCGGGCAGTTCGTCGAGGCTGCTGGCGCGCAGCCAGCGGCCGACAGGCGTGAGCCGGTCGGCGTCGGTGACCAGGCCGCG
Source organism: Micromonospora sp. LOL_014 (assembly GCF_048060245.1). NCBI lineage: Bacteria > Bacillati > Actinomycetota > Actinomycetes > Micromonosporales > Micromonosporaceae > Micromonospora > Micromonospora sp. LOL_014. The sequence continues at coordinate 60,592 of NZ_JBHMIP010000028.1, read as the reverse complement.
GGCCGGATCCACCTTGAGCATGGTGCGGAACTTGACCATCTCGAAGAGTTCGCCGTCCCGGCCGGGTCGCAGCTGCCGGAAGAACACCGGCCGGCCCAGCGTGACGAGGATAAGTAGGGCGACCCCCGCCAACAGCGGCGCGCCGACGACCAGGGCGGTCGCCGCGCCCACGACGTCGAACACCCGCTTGACCCGGTCGTAGCGGCGGGGACGACTGGTCGGAATCGTCGGTTCGGCTGCGAGGCGGGCCGCTGGCGAGGTCATGGACGGGCCTCCAGTAGTAGCTGCTCAACTGACAAAAGCTTTGTAACAGAATGAATACGACTAAGCGTGTCTTTCGCCGTAAATCGGAACATTGGTTGAGTCGTGGCCGTCGGCTCGAGTGAGGACGGGACCCGGACCGGTACGCTGATCCGCAGGTCAGCAGCACCGACCGGGCCGGCAGAGGGAGGGACGCGTGCCGCTGCGACGCCGGGGTTTCGACGGACCGGCCGGGTTGCGCGAGTTAACTCCGCGCTGCGACACATCCTGGTGCAGCAGACCGTCACGATCCGCGAACCGAGCCGGTTCCGCGCTCGCATCACCGAAGTGCCACTGGGACCCTCGCGGCTCATCTCCGCCGCAGTCGCCGCCCTGCCCTCCTCCCGCCGACCGCACGACACCACCGGACCCGACGCCGCGGACGGGGGTGTTCCTGCTGCTCGGCCAGTGGGCCACCGGCAGCATCACGCATCGGGGCGGCACCGACCCGATCGGCCCGCACCGGCTGGTCGTCGTCCCCAGCTGGGAGGCGTTCGACGTCGATCAACCGGCACCGGCCCACGCGCTGTTCGTGGCACTGCCCCGCGCACTCGTCACGGCCCGCTTCTCCGGCATCGAGGGGCCGGTGCTCCGCGACGTTGGACCTGGTGGGCCGGGCGTTGTGCCGGCAGTTGCCGCACCTTATGACCGCAGCCGCAGCCGCCAGGGCCGGCCAGCGGTCGCCGCCATGGTCGACACCGCCCTCACCGCCACGCTGCACGGTGCCGGCGTCGCCGTCGACGCCGACCCGGTGGCCGCGCTGCGCACCGCGGCGGAACGGCTGCTCGATCACTCGCTGACCGAACCGGCGTTGTCGGTGCCGTGGTTGGCCGGCCGGCTGGCGGTGTCCCCGCGGCAGCTGCACCGGGCGTTCTTGGAGCGCTGTTCCGCACCCGGTACGGCGCCCTGCCCGCGCGGTGGCGCAGTCGCTGGCGGCGAAGCTGATCGAGGCGGCGGTACGCCGCATCGAGGAGCGTGACGCCGGGCTCGACGCGGTGGCCGCGGGGATGGTGCCGGCGGCGCACGCCAGCGACAGCGGCGGGTTCATCCGGATCCCGTCGGCCTGGTGCGGCGTCATCGGCTTCAAGCCGACCCGAGGCCCGCAACCCGGCCGGGCCGTACCGGGTGGACGACTGGTCGGGGCTCAGCCACGAGCACGCCATCACCCGCACCGTCGCCGGCTCCGCGTTGTTGCTGGCCGTCAGCAGCGGGTCGGCCGCTGGCGAGCCGTACCCGGTGGACGGATTCCGGTGGGCCGGTTCGACGGGCCCGGCCGGGCCCTGCGGGTCGGGCTGCTCACTGCGCCGGCTCGCCGGTGAGCTGGCTGCCGCTCTCGACGCATCGACCGGGTGCTCAGCCCGACCACCGCGCGGGCGGCACCACCGCTGGGGCAGCTGCACACCGACCGGCCAACCGGCGAGCGTTTCAGGAGATCCTCGCGATCTCGCCCTTCGTGGGGATGTTCAACGTGACCGGCGGCCGGCAATCAGTCTGCCCTGGGGGCGCGACGACGCCGGGATGCCGATCGGGATGCAGCTCGGCGCGCGGCCGGGCGGCGACCGCACCGTCCTCGCCATGGCGGCGGTGTTGGAGGCGGCCCGACCCGACCTGGTCAGGCCCGGCCCCGCCCCGGCGGGCACGGGTCACGGCCACCCGGCCTAACCCCGGCCGACCGGCGCCGCCGGTCGGACCTACCCCATTCGCTACGGCCGGCGCGGCCAGGCAGACAGCCATCTTCGGGTGGGCGACCGGCGGACGGCAGGTGGATGAGCGAGTTCCCGGTTGCGGCCGGCCTACCGGCCAAGGAGCGGCACCGCCGGTTCCGCAGGTCAGCCGAGCGGCCAAGATCCAAATTCGTTCGACGCCCCTCTTGACATCCCACAAGGTCGGGCGTAAACAAACCTGAAGCAAAACGAAACGGCGGTGAAACCACATGTACGCCGAGGAACGGCAGCAGGAGATCGTCCGACTGGCCCGGGCCGACGGGCGGGTCGACGTGACCGCGCTCGCCGAGTCGCTCAACGTGACCGCCGAGACGATCCGGCGCGATCTCACCACCCTCGAGCGGGCCGGCGTGCTGCGTCGGGTGCATGGCGGTGCGATCCCGGTCGAACGGATCGGCTTCGAGCCCGCGCTCGCCACCCGGGACGCGGTGCTGACCACCGAAAAGGAACGGATCGCCAAGGCCGCGCTGGCCGAGCTGCCTCACGAGGGCGCGATCATCCTGGACGCCGGCACCACCACCGCCCGGCTGGCCGCGATCCTGCCGGCCGACCGGGAACTCACCGTCGTGATCAACTCGCCGACGCTGGCCACCGTCCTCGGTGCCCGCAGCAACCTCAACGTCCTGCTGCTGGGCGGCCGGGTACGCGGTCGCACGATGGCCACCGTCGACGACTGGGCGCTTCGTCCGCTCGCCGACGTGTACGTCGACGTGGCCTTCATCGGCACCAACGGCTGTTCCGTCGAGCGTGGCCTGACCACACCTGACCCGGCCGAGGCGGCAGTCAAGCGGGCCATGATCGGCGCCGCCCGCCGATCGGTCGTACTGGCCGACCACACCAAGATCGGCAACGACTACCTGGCCCGGTTCGGCCGGCTCGCCGACATCGACACACTGATCACCGACAACAGCCTCAACGCGGACCTCGTCGCCGAGGTGGAGGCGGCCGGACCACGGGTGGTACGGGCATGATCCTCACCCTCACCCTCAACCCCAGTCTGGACCGCGCCGTCGAGATCGACGACCTGGTCCGCGGCGAGGTCATCCGGGCCACCGGTGCCCGCCTGGACCCCGGCGGCAAAGGCGTCAACGTTTCCCGGGCGCTGCTCGCCAACGGCGTACCGTCGGTCGCCGTGCTGCCCTGCGGCGGCGACGAGGGCGGTCAACTCGTCCGGCTGCTGGCTGCCGAAGGGGTCGAGGTGGTCGCCGTGCCGATCGCCGGGCGGACCCGGTCCAACATCACCCTCGCCGAGCCGGACGGCACCGTCACCAAGGTGAACGAGCCCGGGCCAACCCTGAGCCGGGACGAGTTCGACGCGATCACCACCCGGCTGCTGGACACCGCGCACCAGGCCGACTGGGTGGTGGTCTGCGGCAGTCTGCCACCGGGGCTGCCGGTGGACGGGTTCACCGCGCTGTGCCGGCAGTTGCTCGACGCCGGGCTCCGGCTCGCCGTCGACACCAGCGGCCCACCGCTGCGGGCCGCCGCTGAGGCCGGAGCCGATTTGGTCAAACCCAACCGGGAGGAGCTGGCCGAGGCCGTCGGGCGGCCGCTGGACGGCCTCGGCGACGTGGTCGACGCCGCCCAACAGGTCCGCGCCTGGGGTGCCGGCACCGTGCTGGCCAGCCTCGGGGCGCAGGGTGCCGTGCTGGTCGACGCCGACGGAATGCGCACCGGCGACTCCCCGGTCGACCAGCCGCGCAGCACGGTCGGCGCCGGTGACGCGCTGCTCGCCGGTTTCCTCGCCGCCGGTGCCAGCGGGCCGGACGCCCTCGCCGAAGGGCTGGCCTGGGGGGCGGCGGCGGTCAGCCTGCCGGGCAGCCGGATGCCGGGGCCGGCCGATCTGCGCCGGCACACCGTACGACTGCACCCCCGACCGGATGACCTGCAACAACTCGCCATCCAAGGATGACCCGTCACCTCGATACCCAGACCGATCGCCTACTCCCTACCCCCGCACATAGAAGGAGCAGTAGAGCATGGCCACCGACTACACACCCCAGGTGCAGGGCACCGGGGTAAAGGCCACAATCCAGAGACTCGGCGGATATCTCGCCGGCATGGTGATGCCCAACATCGGCGCGTTCATCGCCTGGGGTCTGATCACCGCGCTGTTCATCCCCACCGGATGGATCCCCAACGCGACCATGGCCGAACTGGTCGGGCCGATGATCACGATGCTGCTGCCGATCCTGATCGGCTACACCGGCGGCCGGCTCGTGCACGGTCAGCGCGGCGCGGTGGTCGGCGCGGTCGCCACGGTCGGCATCATCGTCGGCGCCGACGTACCGATGTTCCTCGGTGCGATGATCATCGGCCCGCTGACCGCGTACCTGCTGAAGCTCTTCGACGGCCTGGTCGAGGACAAGATCCCGGCCGGCTTCGAGATGTTGATCAACAACTTCTCCGCCGGCATCATCGGCGGTGGCATGGCACTGGTCGGTATCTGGGTGATCGGCCCGGTGGTGCAGGCCGTCACCGACGCCGCCGGCTCCGCGGTGGACTGGATGGTCGGTCACAGCCTGCTGCCGTTCGTGTCCATCCTGGTCGAGCCGGCCAAGGTGCTGTTTCTCAACAACGCGATCAACCACGGCGTGTTCGGTCCGCTGGGCGTCGCCGAAGCCGCCGAAGACGGCAAGTCCATCCTGTTCATGATTGAGTCGAACCCCGGGCCGGGCCTCGGCCTGCTGGTCGCCTTCCTGCTGTTCGGGCCCCGGCTGCTGCGCGCCAGCACCCCAGCGGCGATCATCATCCACTTCCTCGGCGGCATCCACGAGATCTACTTCCCGTACGTGCTGATGAAGCCGCGGCTGATCCTCGCCATGATCGCCGGCGGCGCGGCCGGTGTCTGGACCTTCATGGTCACCGGTGCCGGTCTGGTTGCCACCCCGTCTCCGGGCAGCATCTTCGCCTACCTGGCGGTCACCCCGCGAGGCGGCTGGTTCCCGGTCCTGCTCGGCGTGATCATCTCGGCGGCGGTCTCCTTCGCGGTCGCCTCGGTGCTGCTCGGCTTCGGCCGTGGCGAGGGCAAGGAACCGGTCGAGGAGAACACCGGTCCGCAGGCCGCCACCACGGACGCACCCGCCGCCGCGCACGCGTACCACGCCACCCCGACCGCCGGTACCCACCGGCCGACCGCCACGGAGGCATGACGATGGCCACCATCGACGCCCAGAGCATCCGCAAGGTCGTCGTCGCCTGCGACGCCGGCATGGGCAGCAGCGTCATGCTCGCCAGCCAGCTGCGCAAGCAGCTCAAGAAGCAGCAGGTGACCGTCGAGCACACCCCGGTCAACTCCATCCCGGCCGACGCCGACGTCGTCGTCTGCCACCAGGGGCTCGCCGACCGGGCCCGCGTCAGCGCGCCCGGCAAGGTGGTCGTCCCGGTGCAGATCTTCCTCGGCGACCCGGCCGTCGCCCGGCTGGTGGCCGTGGTGCAGCAGGGCGGCCAACTCGATGGCTGAACCACAAACGGACCCCGGCGCTCTGCTCGAGCGCCGGGCCGTCCGGTTGACCGAACAGGCCGACGATCGGGTCGCCGCCGTGCGCCGCTGCGGCGAGGTGCTGGTCGAGCTCGGTGCGGTCACCGAGGAGTACGTCGCCGCGATGCTGCAGCGCGAGCAGTCCATCTCCACCTACGTCGGGGAAGGTGTGGCGATCCCGCACGGCACCCTGTCCGGCAAGGAGGCGGTACGCCGCGACGCGCTCGCCGTGCTGCGCTTCCCAGACGGGGTGGACTGGGCCGGATCCCCGGTCAGCGTCTGCGTGGCGATCGCGGCGCGCGGCGACGGCCACGTGGAGCTGCTCGCCGCCCTCGCCCAGATCCTGCTCGACCCGGAACAGGCCCGCGAGCTGCGTGAGGCCACCGAGATCGACGACGTGCTCCGGCTGCTCGCGCCGGTAGGAGAGGAGAGCTCCACATGAAGGTCGTCCGGTTCCACTCCCCCGGCGACGTCCGGATCGAGGAGGCACTGCCGCCGCAGCCCGGCCCCGGCGACGTGTTGATCCGCGTCCGGGCCTGTTCGACCTGCGGCACCGATGTCAAGATCCGCAACTACGGTCACCACCACATCGCGCCGCCCCGGGTGATGGGCCACGAGATCGCCGGCGAGGTCGTCGAGGTCGGCGCCGAGGTCGCCGGATGGCAGGCCGACGACCGGGTCCAGGTGATCGCAGCCATCCCGTGCGGCACCTGCGGCGAATGCCGGCGCGGCCGGATGACGGTCTGCCCCAACCAGGAGTCAATGGGCTACCACTACGACGGTGGGTTCGCCGAGCACATGGTGGTCCCAGCCAAGGTGCTCGCCGTCAACGGGCTCAACCGCATCCCGGACGGGGTCAGCTACGCCGAGGCGTCGGTGGCCGAGCCGCTCGCCTGCGTACTCAACGGGCAGAACCTGGCCCGGGTCGGCCCGGGCGACGACGTCGTCATCATGGGCTCCGGCCCGATCGGCTGCTTGCACGTCCGGCTGGCCCGCTCGCGCGGTGCCGCCCGGGTCTTCCTGGTTGACGTCAACCGTGAGCGGCTCGACCTGGCCGCCGCGCTGGTGCATCCCGACGCCACCGTCTGCGGCGCCGAAACCGACGTGATCGACGAGATCAAGAAGTTGACCGACGGACGCGGCGCCGACGTGGTGATCACCGCGACCGCTGCCGGCGTCACTCAGGAACAGGCGCTGCAGATGACCGCCCGGCAGGGCCGGATCAGCTTCTTCGGCGGTCTACCCAAGGACAAACCGGTCATCGCCTGCGACTCCAACCTGGTGCACTACCGGGAGCTGACCATCGTCGGCGCCAACGGCTCCAGCCCGTCACACAACGCCGAGGCGCTCACTCTGATCGCCAGTGGCGCGGTCCCGGTCGCCGACCTGATCACCCACCGGCTGCCGCTGGATCAGGCCCTCGACGCCTTCGACGTGGTCGCCCGAGGCGAAGCCATCAAAGTCACCATCGAACCCTGACCCAGGAATCCATCGAGCCCTGACCCCCACCAGGGACAAAGGAGGCAGACATGCCTACCCGTACCGTCACCGTCGGCTCCGCCAGCGGCCTGCACGCCCGGCCCGCCGCGTTGTTCGTCGCCGCCGCCGCAACCGCACCGGTGCCGGTGATGATCAGCACCGCCGGTCGCCCGGCGGTGCCGGCCCGCAGCATGCTCTCGGTGCTTTCCCTCGGCGCGAAGCAGGGCACCGAGGTGACCCTGGAGGCCGACGGTGACGGCGCCGACGCCGCGCTCGACGAGCTGGTCGCGTTGCTCGCCCGCGACCTCGACGCCGAGCCCGGCGGTGACGGCGCCGGTGCCACGGCGGCCGGTCGTGGCTGAGCTGCACACCGGGCTCGGCGTCAGCACCGGGCTGGCCGCCGGCCCGGTGCACCGGGTGGCCGAGGCACCCCGGCTGCCCGCGCCGGTGCCGGTCGACGACCCGGCCGCCGAGGCGGACCGGGCGGTCGCTGCCCTGGTGGCGGTCGCCACCGAACTGGGCCGGCGGGCGGGCACCGCGACCGACCCGACGGCGGCGGAGATCCTGCGGGCGCAGGTGATGATGGCCGAGGACCCGGTGCTGCACGAGGCGGCACGAGCCCGCGTGGCCGCCGGTGCCGACGCGCCGCACGCCATCGACGCCGCGCTCGCCGAGCACCGGGCGGCGTTCGCGGCCGCCGGCGGGTACCTCGCCGAACGGGTCGCCGACCTGGACGACCTGCGCGACCGTGCGGTCGCGGTCTGCCTGGGCGAACCGATGCCCGGCGTGCCCGACCCGGGCGTGCCGTTCATCCTCAGCGCCCGGGACCTGGCCCCGGCCGACACCGCCGGGCTCGACCCGGCCCGGGTGCTCGCCCTGGTCACCGCAGCCGGCGGGCCGACCAGCCACACCACCATCGTGGCCCGGGCGCTCGGGTTGCCAGCGGTCGTGCGATGCCCGGGCATTCTCGACGTACCGGACGGCACCCTGGTCACTGTGGACGGCACAACCGGCGACGTCACCGCCGGAGTCGACGACGACACTGTCGCCGAGACCTGCCGGCGGGAACAGCACCGCCGGGCGGAACTGACGGCGACCAGCGGCCCGGGACGCACCGCCGACGGACATCCGGTGACCCTGCTGGCCAACGTCGGCTCCGCCGCCGACCTCGTCGACGATGTGGAAGGCGTCGGCCTGTTCCGCACCGAACTGCTCTACCTGGACCGCGCCGAGCCGCCCGGTCACGACGAGCAGGTCACCGCGTACGCGAAGGTGTTTACCGCCGCCGGTGACCGCAAGGTGGTGCTGCGGACCCTGGACGCCGGCGCGGACAAACCGTTGCCGTTCCTGCACACCGGCGAAGAGCCGAACCCGGCGCTCGGCGTACGCGGACTGCGGACCGCCCGGCGCCGCCCCGAGGTGCTGCGCACCCAGCTCGACGCGATCGCACAGGCCGCTGGGGCCACCGGCACCGAGGTGTGGGTGATGGCACCGATGGTGACCACGCCGGCGGAGGCGGCCCAGTTCGCCGAGCTGGCCCGCGCGGTCGGGCTACCCACGGTGGGCGTGATGGTGGAGGTGCCGGCGGCCGCGCTGCGGGCCGAGGCGCTGCTGCGGCACGTCGATTTCCTCAGCATCGGGACCAACGACCTGAGCCAGTACGCGTTCGCCGCCGACCGCCTCTGCGGCGACCTGGCCGATCTGCTCGACCCGTGGCAGCCGGTGCTGCAGGAGCTGATCGCCATCTGCGCGCAGGCCGGCGCGGCCGCCGGCAAACCGGTCGGGGTCTGCGGTGAGGCGGCCGCCGACCCGGCCCTGGCCGTGGTGTTGACCGGGCTCGGGGTGTCCAGCCTGTCGATGTCGGCCCGGTCGGTGCCGGCGGTGCGGGCCGCACTCGCCGCGCATACCCTGGCCGACTGTCAGCGGCTGGCCCGTGCCGCGCTGGCCGCGCCGGACGCAACGGCCGCCCGCGCGGCTGCCTCGGCCGGCCCGGCCGCCGGTTGACCCGGCCGCCGGCGACGGGATGGCTAGGCGCCGGCCAGTTCGTCAGCGGGTGCCGCACGGCACCGTAGATCCGGTGCCGTGCGGCACGTGCGGACGGCAGCGGCGCAGCCGGGCGGCGACAGCCAGCGCCGGTAGCCACGGATGGCGGCCTCGCCCGGTCCGGCACGGGTCCCCGGGCGGCGGTCGCCGTCAGCGCGCCGACGGTCAACAGGGTCGAGAACAGTCCCAGGTCGCAGCAGTCACAGCCATCGCAGCAGCCATCGGCACCTTCCCGGCGCTGCAGGGCCGCGGTGGACTGCCGACGCTGAACGAGTCGTTCAACGCGCCGGTGCTGCGTGAGGTGGCCCAGGCGGCGTACCCCAAGGTCGCCCGGCAGGTGAACCCCGCAACACCGTAGGATCAAGCAACGCTGGATTCTGGGGAACTCGTTCAACACCGAGACGTACAAGGAGATCTTCTCCCTGGCCAGCCGGCAGTTCCGGACGTGAGGTACACGGTGGTGATGCTGCACGAGGGCCCGCACGGGCTGGGCGACAACGTCAACCCGCTGTTCGCCGACCCGGTGCGCACCGAGCAGACCGACGGTCGACGGCAACACCCTGGTCCGGTACGACTACCCGCGGCGGACAACGTGCTGGCCCGTGACGTCGCCGGCACCCATTACCTGGAGACTTCCAACGTGGGCAACTCGTGCGGCGCGTTCCACCCGCTGTCGGGTCGGTCCCGGCCGGTCCGCCGTTGCCGTTCGTGCAGAGCAACGACTACTCGGTGTTCAGCGTCCTGGACACCGGCACCGGTGAGGTGACCAGCTACCGCTACGACGTGCGTACCCCGGATGTCACACCGGTCGTGCTGGGCCGGTTACCGCTCGGCGCCTGATCGGCGACGGTCCCGCCACCGGCGGGGCCGGTGGCGGGACCGCAGTCGGTTCAGTTGCCGGCCCACACGTAGGACCTGCCGGTGGTGGCGGCGTCGGTGGCCGTCGCGGCGGCGCGGACGAACAGTTGGTCGACCCGGGCCGCCTCGGCTGCACTCGGGTAGGCATTGCGGCAGGACACCGGCGCGCTGCTGCCGGACATCAGGTCGGAGCAGAGCCCGGTACGCCGGTCCGGCAGCCCGAGGATGTGTCCCCACTCGTGGGTGGCGATCCGGGTCCGGTCGTAGCCCTGATCCACTGCCTGGGTACCCATGTAGATCCGGCCGGCGCCCAGCCGGGTGACGTACGCCCGGGGCCAGCCGCTGTCGACGTAGATTACGACCGACGCCGGGCTGCCCGGCTGCAGCCGGACGTTGTCCACGCTGCTGTTCCAGATCTGCGCGGCCTGGGCGAAGTTGGTCGCGAACTGGCCGGCGCGGCTCGCGTCGTAGTAGATCGTGGTCACTGCGGCCGAGGCCGGCGCGGTGGCCACGACCTGGACACCGATCAGCGACAGGATGACGGTGACCGTCGCGAGGATCGCCCGGACGGTGCGTTGTCTCGGCATGGCATGGCTCCTTGGGAACGGGCCGCGATACCGGTCGGTATCGACTGGTATCGCTCACCGTAGGGCAACTTAATCGATGTACACCTATCCCATTTCGCTCATAGCGCGTCCCGCTGGCAGAGCCTCGCGGCGCACTCAGCAGGCCGGACCCAACGTGACGACTCGCACAGCACGGGCCCCCGCCAGCAGATGATGACTTGAAGAAGTCTTCAATTGCACACATGCCAGTGCCGCTCTACCAGAAGAAGGCCGAGTTTTTCCGGATGCTCGGCCACCCGGTGCGGATCCGGGTGCTCGAACTGCTCGGCGAGCGCCCCCGCCAGGTCCGCGAACTGCTCGCCGAGATCGACGTCGAGGCGTCGAACCTGTCCCAACAGCTCGCGGTGCTGCGCCGGGCCGGGATCGTGGTCTCCAGCCGGGACGGCTCCGCCGTCACCTACGCCCTGGCCGGGCCGGACGTCGCGGACCTGATGCGGGCGGCCCGGCGAATCCTCACCGAGATGCTGGTCGACCAGACCGAGTTGCTGGCCGAACTGCGGGACGTGTCGGCCCACGCCCCGTCGGGGCGCGGATGAGCACCGGGGCCGGGGCGCGCCGGCTGCTGCCGCAGACCGCAGACTGGCGGGCCGTCCGCCGGCAACCGGGCCGGGATCTGCTGGCCGGGCTCACCGTGGCGGTCGTGGCCCTGCCGCTCGCCCTCGGCTTCGGTGTCGCCTCCGGGTTGGGCGCCGCCGCCGGGCTGGTCACCGCCGTCGTCGCCGGTGCCCTCGCTGCGGTCTTCGGCGGATCGAACCTGCAGGTCTCCGGACCCACCGGCGCGATGACGGTGGTACTGGTGCCGATCGTGGCCCAGTTCGGGCCCGGCGGGGTACTCACCGTCGGGCTGCTGGCCGGGCTGATCCTGATCCTGCTGGCGCTGGTGCGGGCAGGTCAGGTCGCCCGGTACATGCCGGCCCCGGTGATCGAGGGCTTCACCGCCGGCATCGCCGGGGTGATCCTGCTGCAGCAGATCCCGACGGCGCTCGGCGTGCACGTCCAGGGCGAGCGGGTGCTTGCGCTGACCGGGCAGGCGGTGGCGGCGTTCGTCCGACAGCCGCAGTGGCCGTCGCTGCTGATCGCCACCGCCGTCGCCGCTGCGATGCTGGCCGGAGCACGGTGGCGGCCAACCGTGCCGTTCTCGCTGCTGGCTGTCGCCGCAGCGACCGTGACGACGGCGTTGTCCGGGTTGCCGGTGCCGACCATCGGCGTACTGCCGGCCAGCCTGCCGGCACCGTCGCTGGCCTTCCTGGACCTGGCGGCGGTGCCGGCGCTGGCGACCTCGGCGATCGCGGTCGCCGCCTTGGCCGCCTTGGAGAGCCTGCTCTCGGCCACGGTGGCGGACGGCATGTCGGTCGGTCAGCGACACGATCCCGACCGGGAGCTGTTCGGCCAGGGCGTGGCCAACCTGGTGACGCCGCTGTTCGGCGGGGTGCCGGCCACCGCGGCGATCGCCCGAACGGCGGTCAACGTCCGAGCAGGTGCCGGTTCCCGACTGGCCGCGCTGTCACACGCGCTGATCCTCGCGCTACTCATGGTCGTGGCGGCTCCGCTGGTCAGCCACATTCCACTGGCCGCGCTGGCCGGGGTGCTGATCGCCACCGCCATCCGGATGGTCGAGGTGAGCGCGCTGGCCGCGCTGGCCCGAGCCTCGCGTTCCGACGGGCTGGTAATGGCACTCACTGCAGCGACCACCGTACTGCTGGACCTGGTTACCGCGGTGCTGGTGGGTCTGGTCCTGGCTGGCGGGCTGGCGCTGCGCAGGATCGCCCAGGCGGTACGGCTGGACCGGGTGCCGCTGGACACCGGCGACCACCACGCCGAGGAGCAGGCGCTGCTGGCCGAGCACATCGTGGCGTACCGGCTGGACGGGCCGTTGTTCTTCGCCGCCGCGCACCGGTTCCTGCTGGAGCTTTCCGAGGTCGCCGACGTACGGGTAGTGATCCTGCGGATGTCGCGGGTGTCCACCATCGATGCCTCCGGCGCGTTGGTGCTGTGCGACGTGGTGGAGCGATTGGAGCGGCGCGGCATCGTCGTCTACCTCTCCGGGTTGCGACCCGGACATCACAAGGCGCTCACCGCGTTCGGACTGCTGCCCCGGCTGGACGGACTCGGCCGGGTCTTTCCCGACACACCGGAGGCGATCGCCGCAGCCCGAGCCGTCCTCGGCCAGTCGGACAGGACCCGGGACGACGGCGTCACCCCTTGAGGGCAGTGCGCCAGGCCCTCGATATGAAACTGCCGCTGGGCGATGACGAGGACAATCAGCACCGGGAACGCGGTCAGCGACGCCGCAGACAACGGCACGATCTACATCGGACCGCTCTACACGTGGACGAACTGGGTCAACGCCTGCGGCAGGGTGAACTTCTCCGGGGCGGACAGGAAGACGACCGGCTCCAGGTAGAGGTTCCAGCGGTGCAGGAAGGTAAAGATCGCCACCGCGCCCAACGCCGGGCGGGCCTACGGCAACGCGATCCGCCAGAAGGTGGCGAACCGGCCGAGCCCGTCGGCCCGGGCCGCCTCCTCCAACTCGGCACCGACCGCAGCCGGTGGTATCTGTGCTACGAAGCCGGCCAGCGGGACAGCACCCGGATCGCGGTGGCCCGGGCGATGTGACAGCCGTCCGGGTGGCGGCTGGCCGGTGGGGTGAGGGGCGCCCCCGTTCCGCGCCCCTCACCCCACCGGCGGCATCGAGGTCGGCCACTCCAGGTCGGCCACTCCAACGGGTTGGTCAGCCTCAGGTCGTGATCGTATACTGACTCGGCGTATGGTCGTCAACCGAAATTAACCACAGCGCCAACGTGGCTAATCTTAGCTGCAGTTCCCAATCAGATCTTAGCTGTAGTTCCCCAGATCTCAGCTGCACATCCGACGGAGGTAGCCGTGACGGGCGGCACCACCCCCCCTGCCGGATCGGGATCAAGCCTGGCCGACAAGCTCAACCTGCTCTTCGAGACGGTCCGGCCAGCCCGCCGCGCCCCGTACACCTCACGGGAGGTGGCCGACGCCATCCGGGACCGGGGCGGCTCCATCTCCGACGTGTACATCTGGCAGCTGCGCACCGGGCGGCGGACCAACCCGACCAAGGAGCATCTGGAGGCGCTCGCTGACTTCTTCGACGTGGACCCGGCGTACTTCTTCGACCGGCGCCGTTCCAGCGAGATCGAGCGGGACCTGCATTCGCTGCAGGCAATGCGCAACCTCAAGGTACGCGCGGTGGCGACCCGGCTGAGCGCGCTGCCCGAGGCACAACTCGACGCGGTCGGCGACATCCTCGACCGGGTGGTCCAGGCGCTGGAGAACCGTCACGCCGAGGGCGGACACGGCGCCGACGGACAGCAGAACCTGTGATCGTCATGCAGTGGCGACGGACGGACCAAGCTGAGGGAAGCACGGACATGAAGTCATCCCCGCTGCGCCGGACCTGCCGCGACCGGCTACGTCAGCTCGGGGAACAGGGCCTGCGGATGCCCCGGCCGTTCAACGCGCCACAACTGTGCCAGCGGGTCGGTGTGGTGCTCGGCCAGCGGATCACCCTGGTCGGCGTGCCGATGCCCGCCGGTGCGCCGTTCGGGCTGACCTTCTTCACCGACGCCGGTCACGTCGTCGCCTACGAGGAACGCACCAGCCGGGTGCACCGGGACCACATCATCGCCCACGAGATCGGCCACATCCTGCTCGGCCACCGCGCCCTTGCCCTCGACGACCAACAGGCCAGCCAGCTGCTGATGCCGGCGCTGCGCCCCACTCTGGTGCACCGGGTACTCGCCCGCACCGGGATGTACGGCCGGGGCGAGGAGCAGGAAGCCGAGATGATGGCGACCATCCTGCTGGAGGCCGCCGCCCGCGAGACCGACCTCGGATCGGCACCCGCCCGCGACGATGCCGGGCCGGTCACCGACGCCGCGCTGGAGGCCCGGCTGCGGCACGGGCTCGAACCACCGCCCCGGTGAGCGCCGATGGACATCCCGCTGTACGCGGTCTGCGCCGCCGCCGGCTGGCTCGCCTTCGGCTACAAACTGGGTGACCTGCGGCGGGACCGCGACAACCGGGTGCTGCGAGCGATGGTGTACGCCTTCTGTTCGTTCGCCGCCGGAGTGACCGTCGCCGTCCGCCCGGTCGCCGAGGCGGTGGACCGGATCACCGGGCTGCCTAACCTCGCCAAGCTGCTGGCGCACGCCGGAGTGATGGGGGTCGCGGCCAACTCCGAGATCCTGCTGCTGTTCCTGGCCCTGCCGCCAGCGGTCGCGGCCCACCGGGTCCGGCGTCGGGTGATCGCCTCGATGACCGCGTTCGGGCTGCTCACCGTACTCTGGGCGACCACGTTGGCCGGTGCCGCACCGGTCCGGTTGGTGGTCGAGGACGCCACTCATCCGGCGGTCGCCGGCTACCTGGTCGTCTACCTGATCGTCTCTGTCTGCTATGCCGCCGACCTGGCCCGGCTCTGCTGGCGCTTCTCCCTGGTCACGCCACGTCGGTGGCTCCGTCGTGGATTGCGGATCACCGCGTTCGGCGCGGCCGCCGCGCTGCTGTACTGCGCCACCAAGGCCGGCTACCTGGTCGCCTACCTGGTCGGCCGGGAACCGGCCGGCGAGCCGCAGATCGCGGCGGTCCTGGTGACCGTCGGTGCGCTCAGCATGCTGATCGGTCTCACCCTGCCGACCTGGGGTCCCACCATGGACACCGGGCAGGCCTGGTTGCGGCGGCACCGGTCGTGGCACCGGTTGGCACCACTGTGGCGGGCGGTCAGCGCGGCGCAACCGCACCTGGTCCTCGACGACCGGGCCCACCACCGGCGGGTGGCCCTGCGCGACATCGACTACGCGCTGCACCGTCGGATCACCGAGATCCGGGACAGCCGGCTGGCGCTGCGCCCGTACATCGACCGCCGGATCGCGCCGACGGCCGACCGGCTGGCCGCAGCCGCCGGCCTGACCGGCCCCGACCGTGCGGCGCTGGTCGAGGCGGCGATGATCGCCGCCGGAGCGCGGCGGGCCGCAACCGGCAGGCCGGTGCGGGAGCCGGACTTCTCCGAGCCGCACGATCCGCCGAACGGCTATCCTGGCGAAGTCGCCTGGTTGAGTCGGGTGACCGAATGGTTCAGCCGCTCCCCGCTGGTCGACCAGGTGCTGGCCGCCGTCGCGTCGTCGCCCGAGCCACGGTCCGCGCCACCACCGCCACACCGATCCTGAACGGGGCCTTCGTGCAGCCGCACCGCTACACCAACCTCCGACGTAACCGATACGCCAACCTGCGGCGGATCCGCACCCTCGATCCGCAACTCGACTACCTCGAGATCTATCAGACGATGGTGCGATACGAGTTTCCGTGGGACAGCAAACTCGGCCTGAACCTGGCGTTCAACCGGTCATTCTCGCTGCCCCGGGTCGCCGCCCTGCACGTGCGCACCGGGGAGCTGCTGCACCACACCCGCAAGCGGATCGACGACACCGGACTGCTGATGTACGAGATGATCCTGCACGGTCTCGACGCCCCGCGCGGTCGCGACGCGATCCGGCGGACCAATCAGATCCACCGCCACTACGACATCGCCGACGACGACTATCGCTACGTCCTCGGTTGTCTGGTGGTCGTCCCGATCCGCTGGCTGGAGCGGTACGGCTGGCGGCGGCCCTGCTGCCATGAACGGAACGCCACCTACCACTACTATCGCGAACTGGGTCGACGGATGGGCATCCGGGACATCCCGGGCTCCTTCCGCGAGTTCGACACCTGGTTCGACGACCACGACCGGACGCACCTGCGCTACAACGACGACGCCGCGTCAATCGAGCGGGCCACCCGGGCGCTGCTGCGCGGGAAAATCCCACGGTCACTCGCGCCGTTCGGTGACGCGTTGGTCGCCGCCATCTACGACGACCGACTGCGGGCCGCGACCGGGGTGGCCACGCCGAACCCGGCGGTACGCGCGGGTCTGCACGCCGGGCTGCTGCTACGCGCCGCGCTGCTGCGCTGGGCCGGCCGACCGCGGCGGACCCCGCTGTTCGCCGACGGTATCCGCACACCCACGTATCCGGACGGGTACGACATCACCCGGCTCGGCCCGGTCACGACGCAACCCGGCCACCACACCCAGGAATCGTCGTAGTCGAGCAGGCACACTGAGTCGATCACGTTCGGTGGATGTGGTCACAGTCCGGGTACGAGTCCGACCATCAGTGCGACGCACCCTTAACATCCCGTGCATGACGGTGCCATCCGAGAGCCTCGACCCGGCCGCTGGATTCCCACCGGCCACGCCGGACGACTGGCGACGGCTCGCGCTCGGCGTCCTGCGCAAGTCGGGCGCCGCAGGCCCGGACACCCCGGCCGGATCCGTGGACGAACTGCTGGCCACCACCACCTACGACGGCATCCGGGTCGCCCCGCTGCACACCCGGCCGGCGGCCCCACCGGACGTCGGGGTGCCCGGGACGGCACCGTACGTGCGCGGGGCCCAGGCCCGACGCGACGGCGGCGGCGCGGGCGGCACCGACCCGGCCGAGACGGTGGCCGGCTGGGACGTCCGGCAGCGGTACGCCGACCCGGATCCGAAGGCGGTCCGCGAGGCGGTGCTGACCGACCTCGCCAACGGTTGCACCTCAATCTGGATCGACCTGACCGCCGGTGGCCTGCACCCGTCCGACCTGCCGGAGGTGCTCGACGGGGTCCACCTCGAGCTGGCCCCAGTGGTGCTTGACGCCGGCGCGGTCAGCGTCGCCGCGGCCAAGGCGCTGCTCACGCTCGCCGACGACCGGGGCGTCGAACGCGGCGCTCTGGCCGGCTGTCTGGGCGCCGACCCGCTCGGCTGGCAGGCCCGCACCGGCCAGGCCGGTGACCTCGCGCAGCTCGGCGTCCTCGCCGGGTACGCCGCCCGGTCACCGGGCCTGCGCGCGGTCACTGTGGACGCCACCGCGTACCACGACGCGGGCGGTAGCGACGCCCAAGAGATCGGCTGTGCCCTGGCCACCGGGCTGGCCTATCTCCGGGCCCTCACCGACGCCGGGCTCGACCTGCCGGCCGCCTTCGGGCAGCTGGAGTTCCGCTTCGCCGCCACCACCGACCAGTTCGCCACCATCGCCAAGCTGCGCGCCGCCCGGCAGGCCTGGGCCCGCGTCGGGCAGCTCTGCGGCGTACCCGAGGCGGGTCGGCAGCGGCAGCACGCGGTCACCTCCGCAGCGATGATGACCGCCCGGGACCCGTGGGTGAACATGCTGCGCACCACAGTGGCCTGCTTCGCGGCCGGGGTCGGCGGGGCGGACGCGGTCACCGTCGCGCCGTTCGACGCCCGGCTGGGGCTGCCGGACGGCTTCGCCCGGCGGATCGCCCGCAACACCCAGTCGGTGCTGCTCGCCGAGACTCACCTCGGTCGGGTACTGGACCCGGCCGGCGGGTCCTGGTACGTCGAACAGATCACTTCGGATCTGGCGGCGACCGCCTGGGACTGGTTCACCGAGATCGAGCGGGTCGGCGGTGCCGCCGCCGCGCTGTCCGCCGGGCTGATCGCCGACCGGATCGACGCGACCTGGCAACGTCGGGCCGGCAATCTGGCGCACCGACGGGACCCGGTGACCGGGGTCAGCGAGTTCCCCAATCTGGACGAGCGGCTGCCCGCCCGTACCCCGGCGCCCGTAACGCCCGGCGGAGGCCTGCCGCGACGGTTCCACGCCGGGGGGTTCGAGGCTCGGCGGGACCGGGCCGACGCGTACCTGGCGGCCACCGGCGCCCGGCCGAGCGTCTTCCTGGCCACCCTGGGGCCACTCGCGGCGCACAGCGCCCGCGCCGGGTTCGCCGGCAACCTCTTCGCCGCCGGTGGGATCGCCACCACCCGGGGTGGCGACCCGGCCGACGACCCGGCGGCGATCGCCGCCGCCTTCGCCGCCGATCCGTCCACCGTGGCCTGCATCTGCGGCACCGACGCCAGCTACCCGGCAGCCGCAGCGCCGCTGGCCGCCGCGCTGACCGCCGCCGGGGCCCGGCGGGTCTGGCTGGCCGGCCGGCCAGCCGGCCACGACCACGTCGACGGCTACCTATACACCGGCTGCGACGCGATGGCCGTCCTCGACGCCACGTTCGACGACCTGGAGGTCCCCCGATGATCCCGGACTTCTCGCAGGCCACACTGCTGCCGCAGGACGGTCGGTGCGGCGACGGCGGGCCGGCCGCGGCGTCGGGTGCGCAGCCGCCCGGTCCGACCTGGCACACGCCGGAGGGGATCGAGGTCGCGCCGCTGTACACCGCGGCGGACACCGCCGACCTGACCTTCCTCGACACGGTGCCCGGCGTCCCGCCGTACCTGCGCGGACCGTACCCGACGATGTACACCACCCAGCCGTGGACGATTCGCCAGTACGCCGGGTTCTCCACCGCCGAGGAGTCCAACGCCTTCTACCGGCGCAACCTGGCCGCCGGGCAAAAGGGCCTGTCCATCGCCTTCGACCTGGCCACCCACCGGGGGTACGACTCCGACCACCCCCGGGTCGCCGGGGACGTGGGGATGGCCGGGGTCGCGGTGGACTCCATCTACGACATGCGGCAGCTGTTCGACGGCATCCCGCTGGACCGGATGAGCGTGTCGATGACCATGAACGGTGCGGTGCTGCCGGTCCTGGCGTTGTACATCGTCGCCGCCGAGGAGCAGGGCGTACCGCCGGAGAAACTCACCGGGACCATCCAGAACGACATCCTCAAGGAGTTCATGGTCCGCAACACCTACATCTACCCGCCGGGGCCGTCGATGCGGATCATCTCCGACATCTTCGCCTACACCTCGGCACGGATGCCCCGGTTCAACTCGATCTCCATCTCCGGCTACCACATCCAGGAGGCCGGGGCGACCGCCGATCTGGAGCTGGCGTACACCCTCGCCGACGGCGTCGAGTACCTGCGGGCCGGGCAGACCGCCGGGCTGGCAGTGGACACCTTCGCGCCCCGGCTGTCGTTCTTCTGGGCGATCGGGATGAACTTCTTCATGGAGGTCGCCAAGTTGCGGGCCGCCCGGCTGCTGTGGGCCCGGCTGGTCCGCGACTCCGGCGCCACCAACCCGAAGTCGTTGAGTCTGCGCACCCACTGCCAGACCTCCGGCTGGTCGCTGACCGCGCAGGACGTGTTCACCAACGTGGTCCGCACCTGCGTCGAGGCGATGGCGGCCACCCAGGGGCACACCCAGTCGCTGCACACCAACGCGTTGGACGAGGCACTGGCCCTGCCCACCGATTTCTCCGCGAGGATCGCCCGCAACACCCAGTTGCTGCTGGCCCAGGAGTCCGGGACCAACCGGGTGATCGACCCGTGGGGCGGCAGCTACTACCTGGAGCGGCTCACCCACGACCTGGCGCACCGGGCGTGGCAGCACATCCAGGAGGTGGAGGCCGCCGGTGGCATGGCACGGGCAATCGACGAAGGGCTGCCCAAGCTGCGGATCGAGGAGGCCGCCGCCCGCGCCCAGGCCCGAATCGACTCCGGTCGCCAGCCGGTGATCGGCGTCAACCGGTTCCGGCCGGACGTCGACGAGCCGATCGAGGTGCTCAAGGTCGACAACACCGCGGTACGGGCCGCGCAGCTGGACAAGCTGCGGCGGCTGCGCGCCGAGCGGGACGGGCCGGCGTGCGACGCGGCGCTGGCGGCGCTGACCCGCGCCGCCGACGCCGGACCCGACGCCGGCGGTGACGGGCTGTCCGGCAACCTGCTCGCGTTGGCGGTCGACGCCGCGCGGGCCGGTGCCACCGTCGGGGAGATCTCCACGGCGCTGGAGCAGGTGTACGGCCGGCACGCCGCGCAGATCCGTACCATCAGCGGGGTGTACCGACAGGAGGCGGGCGCGGTGGCCGGGATCGACCGTGCCCGGGCCGCAACCGACGCGTTCGCCGTCGCCGAGGGACGCCGGCCCCGGATCCTGGTCGCGAAGATGGGCCAGGACGGGCACGACCGGGGGCAGAAGGTGGTCGCCACCGCCTTCGCCGACCTGGGCTTCGACGTCGACGTGGGTCCGCTGTTCCAGACCCCGGCCGAGGTCGCCCGGCAGGCCGTCGAGGCCGACGTGCACCTGGTCGGCGTCAACTCCCTCGCCGCCGGTCACCTGACCCTGGTGCCGGCGCTGCGCGATGAACTGGCTGCCCTCGACCGGGACGACATCATGGTGATCGTCGGCGGGGTGGTGCCGCCGCAGGACTTCGACGCGCTGCGCGCCGCCGGTGCGGCGGCGATTTTCCCACCCGGCACGGTGCTGGCCGACGCCGCGGTGGACCTGCTCGCCGAGCTGTCCCATCGGCTGGGGCACGACACCGCCGAGGCCGGATGACCGGCGTACGGCGCGGGCTGCCCCCGGTGGCCGACTATGTCGCCGGGGTACGGGCGGCGGCACCCGCATGGCTGGCCCGGGCGATCACCCTGGTCGAGTCGACCCGGCCCGACCACCGGACGCACGCCCAGCATTTGCTGGTCGCGCTGACACCGTACGCCGGGCTGGCCCGGCGGGTCGGGGTGACCGGCGTCCCCGGGGTCGGCAAGTCCACCTTCATCGACGCGCTCGGGTCCCGGCTGACCGGCGACGGGCACCGGGTCGCGGTGCTGGCCGTCGACCCGTCGTCGGCCCGCAGCGGCGGCAGCATCCTCGGTGACAAGACCCGGATGGCTCGGCTGGCCGCCGACCCGGCCGCGTTCGTCCGCCCCTCGCCGACCGCCGGCACGCTCGGCGGGGTGGCCCGCGCCACCCGGGAAGCGATGGTGGTGGTGGAGGCCGCTGGCTACGACGTGGTGCTGGTGGAGACCGTCGGGGTGGGACAGTCCGAGACCACCGTTGCCGAGATGGTCGACACGTTCCTGCTGCTTACCCTGGCCCGCACCGGTGACCAGTTGCAGGGCATCAAGAAGGGTGTGCTGGAGCTCGCCGACGTCGTGGTGGTCAACAAGGCCGACGGCGCGCACGCGGCGGAGGCCCGTTCCGCCGCACGTGAGCTGGCCGGGGCGTTACGGATGCTACGCGGCGGGCACGACGACTGGGCCGTCCCGGTGCTCACCGCCAGCGGCCGGGACGGGACCGGGCTGGCCGAGGTGTGGCAGCAGGTGACCGCCCACCAGGACCGGCGGCGGGCCAGCGGTGAGCTGGACCGGCACCGCCGGCAGCAGCAGCTGCGCTGGGTCTGGGCGATGGTGCGCGACGGGTTGCTGGACCAGTTGCGCGGGCATCCGGCGGTGGTCGCGCTGACCCCGCAGACCGAGAAACGGGTGCTCGCCGGGGAAATCACCCCCGCGCAGGCTGCGGCGCAGTTGCTGGCGGCGTTCACCGGCCCGGCCGACGGCGGCACCGACCGGTCGAGCGGCCAAGGCTGACCGGCAGCTGACCAGCCCGGGCGACCGGACGCTGATCAGCCCGGCTGCGGGCCGGGCAGGATCCGGCGCAGCTGGCCGGGCACCGCCAGGCGGCGACGCCACTCCCGGGGGTAGCCGACCGACACCTCCTCGAAGCGCACGCCGTCGTAGACGGTGGTGCGCGGGATGTGCAGGTGGCCGTAGACCATCACCGCCGCCCGGTACCGCAGGTGCCAGTCGGCGGTCCGGTCGGTGCCGCACCACATGGCGAACTCCGGGTAGCGCAGCACGTCCATCGGTGTCCGGACCAGCGGGTAGTGGTTGATCAGGACGGTGGGCAGTTGCGGTCCCAACTCGGCGAGACGCTCTTCGGTCTCCGCCAGCCGTCGCCAGCACCACTGCTCCCGGGTCGGGAACGGGTCCGGATGCAGCATCGCCTCGTCGGTGCAGACGATGCCGGTGCGGTGTGCGTACGCGAGCCCTTCCGCCTTGGTGCTGGTGCCCGGCGGCAGGAAGCTGTAGTCGTACAGGGTGAACAACGGTGCCACCGCCGCCGGTCCGCCGGCACCTGACCAGATCAGGTACGGGTCCTCCGGGGTCCGCACGTCGAGCGACCGGCAGAGGTCGACCAGGTGCGTGTAGCGCTCCACGCCGCGCAGCTGTACCGGGTCGTGCGCGGTGGTCCACAGTTCGTGGTTGCCCGGCGACCAGATCACCTCGGCGAACCGCTCGCGCAGCGTGGCCAGCGCCCACCGCACGTCGGCGATCGTCTCGGCGACGTCGCCGGCGACGATCAGCCAGTCCTGCGGCGCCGGCGCCGCCAGGTCGGCGACGATCTGGCGGTTCTCCGGGTACGCGATGTGCAGATCGCTGATCGCCCACAGCGCCGGGGCCGTCCCCGTGGCCTCCCCGTCGCCGCCGGTCTGCCGTACCGTCACCGTGGCCGCCCTCCCGTCCGCGTTCCGTGTCCGGTCCACCGGTGTCGATCATCCGGTACGCGGCCGCCGAGCGGTAGCCCGCCTGCCGATCGATGTCGGCGGGGGTCACCCCGGCCCGGGGCCGCCACCACGACCGGCGACACCCGCGCTGGCCGCCACCACCCGGTTCTCGCCGCGCAGCCGGACGTCAGGCGCCGGCTCGCCGGCCCGGGCCGCCCCGGACCGTTCGGGTGTCTCGTCGCCGTCGGTCCGGCGGTCACCGCGGCCGACCAGATGCAGCCGGCCGTCCTCGTCGAAGCGGCCCAGGTCCCCGCTGCGGTATAGCAGGTCACCCGGGATCTCCGGAAACGGGTTGGCAACGTACCCAGCGGCGGCGCGCCACGGCGTGCCGTGCCGGCCGGCGCCGACACCCGCCCCGCCGATCAGGATGGCGCCGGTGGCACCGGGCGGTAGCAGCCGCAGCCGGTCGTCGGCGACGAGCAGGTGGCAGTTGTCGACCGGCTGGCCGACCGGGATGGCGTCGCCGTCGGTCTCACCCACCCGGTGGTAGGCGACGGCGACCGTCCCGACCGGGCCGTACCCGGTGCTGACCTCGACCTGCGGCAGCAGGCGTCGCAGTCGGCGGGCACTGGCCGGCCGCAGCCCCGGACCCGGCACCACGACATGGCGCAGACTGGCGAGACGCCCGGCGACCGCGGCGTCCCGCTCGATCGCCGCCACCATCGTGTCGAACGTGTCCGGCTCCGTGTCGATCATCGTCACCTGCTCGGCCGCGATGACGGCGACCATGGTGGACAGATCCGGCCGGCCGGAGCCGGGGGACGCCAGCACCAGCCGCCCGCCGGTGGTCAACGGCCAGATGAGGTTGCCGACCGACGGAGCGGGCCCGGGGCCGCCCGGCAGCACGACCTCACCGCCGGTGGCGGCGAAGAAGCGGGTCATGAAGTGCACCCGGTCCGTCAGGGCGACATGCCGACTGACGGTGCAGCGCGGTACCCCGTCCGCGTCGGCGGTGACCAGCGCGTGCGCCAGGTCGTCGGGCGTCCCCGCCGGTTCCGGGCGCCGGCGGGATGAGGGGACCTGACCCGGCCGTACGTCGATCACGCGGGCGCCGGACAGCGCTGGGTCCCCGGACGGCGCGGCGGCGAGCACAGGCGCACCGGGTACCGATGCCAGCACAGGCCGCAGCCTGGCCGGTGACCAGCGTGGATCGATGGTGACATGGACGGCCCCGATCTTGAGCAGCGCGAGACTGGCCACCGGCAGCGCCGGGCCGGCGGCGAGCAGTACCGGCACCGGGTCGCCGGGCCGGACGCCGACGTCGGCCAGGGTCGCAGCCAGTCCGTTGGCGGCGTCGTCCAGTTCACGGTAGGTGAGGCGGCCTCCCGCGCCACTGACCGCGACCCGCTGGGGATGCCGGTCCACCGCCTGCTCGACCAGCAGGTGCAGCGGACGGAACGGCCCGCGGTCCACCCGACGACCGGCGTACCGGTCGAGCAACAGGTCACGCGAGGTACCGCTGACGCCGGCGGTACGCCAGCTGGCCTGGCCGGGTTCGTCGACCAGCTCGCGCAGCACCTCCGCGTACAGCTCGGCGACCGCCGGCAGGCAGCGCCGCCACGGGTCCCCGCCGGGGCAGCTGGCGTGGATGGTCAGGTGGTTCGCGGTGACCCGCCAGTCGATGCGGGCCGTGGGTGGGCCGGGCGGAGCCGCCACCCCGGTGGTCGCCCGCACCAGCAGGGCGTCCCGCCGCTCCGGCAGCAGATCCACCGGGCGCAGCCGCCGGGACAGCCAGGAGCGGACCGCCGGTCCAGCCAGATGGCGCAGCTGCTCAGGGGGGTCGATCAGGTCGAGGCCGAGCGTCGCCGTGGTCGACCGGATCGGCACCGGCCGGTCCAACCGGGCCGCGGTCTCCAGCGCGGCGAGCGCTCCGAAGACGACCGCCTGGGCTTCGTCGATCGACGTCCGGGCGCCGACACAGGACGTGCGGTAGGTCGCCACGGTCGGGGCCACCCGGGTGGATGCCGCCGTCCCGTCGCCGGCCTGGACACGTTCGGATGCCATTCCGCTGTCCTCCCCTGGCGACGGCGCGCCGCCGATCGACACGACCACAAACTCACCGCGATCGGACCATCACCCAGAGAGGCTATGCCAAATAGGCAGAGGTGGAAACATCTAACTTTGCGTGACGACTATTTCCGACAACAGGTACTCCCGCTCCCCTACGCCGCATAGTTCCTATGCGGCACATGCCGGAAAGGCGGTGGGGCACCGTGCCGACCTTCCGGTTCGGCCTCACGGCACCCCACCGACCGACGCGAATACTCCCGCTCAGTGGCTAATGCCGGCTTTCAGTGGGTCGGGAAGTCGTCCGCACTGCGAATCCGTTCCCGAATCCAGACACCTGCCTCCTTGAGCGGGGCGGTACCGGCGTAGGAGCCGCTGCCGCACACCCCGGTTCGGAAGACCGCCCCGGACCGGAAGTCGTCGGAATAGTTCCAGTTCACCCAGCTGATTTTGCGCGATTCCAGCAGGTCGATCCACAACTGGGCGTTGACCAGATCGTTGGCCCCGTCTCCGGTGTAGGTCTGGACGCCGAATTCGGTGACGAACATCGGTAGCTGATCCGCCGCCCGCGACAGCGCCGAGCGGTACGCGTCGTGATGCGAGCCGGCGTAGAAGTGGAAGGTGTACATGATGTTGGTCGCGTTCACCGGATTGGCGATGACCTCGGCCTCGCTGCCGCCTTCCGACACACCCAGCGACGACCAGGCCCGCGTGCCGACCAGCACGACGCCGTCCGGGTCGGCCGCCCTGATCACCGGGATGACCTGCTCGGCGTAGATCTTGATACCGGCCCAGTCGACCCCGTTCGGCTCATTGGCGATCTCGTAGAGCACGTTCGGCTTGCCGGCGTGCCGCTGGGCGATCTCAGCGAAGAAGGTCCTGGCCCGGTCCAGGTTGTAGTTTGGGTCACCCGGGGTCAGCAGGTGCCAGTCGACAATGGCGTACATGCCGCGGGCGGTCGCCTCGTCGATCAGTCCGTGCACCCGGTCGGTGAAGCCGCGCGGATCGGTCTCGTAGCCGTCCTCCTGGATGTACATCGAGATCCGCAGGACGTCGGCCCGCCAGTCGGTGGCGAGCGTGTCCAGCGAGGTGTCGTCGAGGCAGTGGGCGTACCACTGCAGTCCGTGCGTGCTCATGCCGCGCAACTGGATCGGGCGGCCGTGCTGGTTGCACAGGTTGACTCCGCAGACCCGCAACTGACCGTTGATCGCGACCGGCGTGGTGCCGGTCGGCGGAGCCGTCGTCGGCGGCGGGGTGGTCGGGGCCACGGTGGTCGGCGGCGGGGTGGTCGGGGCCGGTCCGCCGGCGCAGGCGGCACCGTTGACCGTACAGTTGCCGGGTATTCCGCTGCCGACGACGATGAACCCGAACGTAGTGCTGCCGCCGGCCGCGATGGTGCCGTTCCAACTGGCGTTGTCGAACGTGTACCGGTTGCCGACGGCGGCCGACCGCGCGTTCCACGACGAACTGATCCGGCTGCCGGTCGGCAGGTCGAAGCCCACCTGCCAGGAGGTGATGGTGCCGGCCGTGTCGTTGGTGACGGTGAACCGGCCCTCGTAGCCGCTGCCCCAGTCGTTGACCTTCACGAAGGCCGCGGTGGCGGCACTGGCCGACGGTGCGAGCAGGGCCACCGCCCCGACGACGGCCGCCGCGAGCCCTCCGGCCGCGACGACGAAACTCCAACGGCGCACGACGCCCTCCCTCAGGTCAGCGGGCACAACACATCGACGTGCGACGTTAAACAAGATTCTCAGTAGGGTCAACCGACAAGGTGGGACCACCGGTCCAGCTGTCCCACAGCCGCCGGTAGTCGCTGCCGGCGGCGATCAGCTCGTCGTGCGTACCCGAGGCCACGACCCGGCCGGCGTCGAGCACCACGATCCGGTCGGCCCGCCGGGCCTGGGTGAGCCGGTGCGCGACGATCAGAGTCGTCCGACCGGCGGTCGCGGCGAACGCGGCCCGTTCCAGGTCCCGCGCGCCGGCGCTGCCCGCCTCCGCCGTCGCCTCGTCGAGGATCGCCACGTCCGGATCGGCCAGCACCAACCGGGCCAGAGCGAGCTGCTGCGCCTGAGCGGCGGTCGGCTGGTGACCGCCCTCACCGACTACGCTGTCGACGCCGTCGGGCAATGCCCGGACCCAACCGAGCGCGCCCACCGTGGCCAGCGCATCGGTGATCTCGTCGGTGGTGGCGTCGGCGCGGGCCAGCCGCAGATCCTCGGTCAACGGACCGGCGAACACGTGCACGTCCTGACTGACCAGCGCGATCCGACCGGCGAGCCCCGGGTGACCGGCACGATCCGGCCCGGCGACCGGCACCCCGCCGAGCCGGACCGTGCCCGCGGTCGGCCGGAGCAGCCCGGCGACCACGCCGGCCAGGGTGCTCTTGCCCGCGCCGCTGACCCCGACCAGCGCCACCCGTTGCCCCGGCTCGACCCGCAGCGTCACGCCGCACAGCACCAACGGGCCGTCGTCGTACCGGTGGCTGACGCCGTCGATCTCGAGCCCGGTGTCGGCTGACACGACCGGCCCGGTCACGGCCGGTGCCGGGGGCAGATCGGCCACCCCCACCAGGCGCGCCAGGCTGGCCCCGGCCTGCTGGACCTGGTCGAACTCGGCGACCAGCGCGCCGAGAGGATTGAACAGCCGGTGGAAGTACAGCGCAGCGGCCGTGGTAGCCCCGACCGTCACCAGGTCCGCCCGCACCAACAGGAAGCCGACCACCAGCACCGAGGTCAGACCGACGCACTCGGCCCGGTTGAGCCGGGAGCCGAACCGGGTGAACATCCGCAGCACGGACACCGACAGGTCGCGCGACGCCGCCGAGCGCTGCTCGATCGCGGCGAGGTGTGCCGCCTCCAGCCGGTACGCGCGGACCGTCGCCGCGCCGCGCAACGCGCCGATCATCGCCTCGGACCGTTCCCCGGTGACCACCCGTTCCCGCGCGTAGTTCGGCCCGGAGCGGGGCAGGTACCAGCGCAACGCGAGCAGGTACATCGGCACCGCGGTCAACCCGGCCAGGCCAAGCCGCCAGTCCAGCGCGAACAGTCCGGCGACGGTGAGCCCGACGGTCAGCAGCGCGGACACCAGCACCGGCGCGGTGTCGGTGATGACCCGGGTCACCACCGACACGTCGTCACCGACCCGGGCCAGCAGGTCGCCGGTGCCGGTGCGGTCCAGCGTCCGGCCGGGCAGGTGCAGGGCCCGGTCGAGCACCCGTTCGCGCAACCGGGCCAGCACGGTCTCGCCGGTCCGGGCGACCAGCGCGGCGCCTAGACCGGTCAGTACGGCGCCGACCGTGGCCGCGAGCACGATCAGCACCACCGAACGGACCACCTGCCCGGTGCCGGTGCCGGCCCGGATGTCGTCGACCATGACGCCGAGCACCCAGGGCGCGACCAGCCCAGAGGCGCTGGCCGCCAGGACGGTCACCAGCGCGGATCCGCTCAGCGCACCGGCGCGGCGCAGCTGCCCGCCGAGCACCGCCCAGGTGCGCCCGCCGGTGGCGGTCGGCAGCCGGTCGCGGGCGCGGCCGGTCATCGCAGCACCGCCGCGCGGTAGGTCGGATCGGTCCGAACGAGATCGTGGTGCGGCGCGGTGCCCACCACCCGACCAGCGGCCAGGACGCAGACCCGGTCGGCCCGGCTGAGCAGCGCCGGGCTGCTGGTCACCACCAGGGTGGCCGGGGCCTCGGCCGGGACGGTCGGATCCACCGTACGACCGCCGTGGCGGGCCGCTCGCAGACCGGCCGCCAGCCGTTCCTCGGTGGTCGCGTCGACCGCCGTCGTCGGGTCGTGCAGCACCAGGATCGGCGGGTCGGCGGCCAGCGCCCGGGCCAGCCCGATCCGCTGTCGCTGGCCGCCGGAGAGACTGGCGCCCCGGTCGGTGACCGGATGGTCGAGCCCGGCGTGATGCGCCGCGACGATGTCGTCCGCGCACGCCGCGCCGATCGCAGCAGGCAACGGATCCGCTGCCTGGCCGGGTCGGATCAGCAGGTTACTGCGTAGCGTGCCGGCGAACAGCGCCGTGTCGTGCGGTTCGACCAGGACCCGTTCGCGCAGGCCGTCGAGGGTCAGCTCAGCGACCGGTACGCCGTCCACCGCCACCGATCCCCGATGGTCGTCGGCGGCGACGGCGCCGCGCAGCAGGTCGAGCAGCGCTTCGGCGTCGCGCGGCTCGTACGCCACCACTGCGAGCAGCTCCCCCGCTGCCAGCCGCAGATCGACGTCGCGCAGCGAGCGGTAGCTGACCGCGGTCAGAGCCAGGCGCGCCGGCTGCGGCCGGGGCGCCGGACGCTGACCGGGCAGCACGGCGGGCGGCGCGGCGAGCACCCGGGCGACCCGTTCGGCCGAGGCCCGCGCGGCGGCGGCGAGCTGGCCACAGAAGCCGAGTACACGGACCGGCTCGGCGATGAACTGAGCCAGACCAACCACGGTGATGAACTCACCGACGCCGATCCGGCCCCGGACCGCCATCACGCCGGCCGCGCCAGCGACGCCGGCCAGGAGCAGCCCGCTGGCGCCAGCGGTGACTCCCTGGTAGACGCCGGCCATGGTGGTCGCCCGCAGGGTCACCTGGAGGGTGTGCCGGCTCGACTCGCGGTAGCGCCGGGCCGCGTTGCGCTGCGCGCCGAACCCGCGCAGCGCGCGTAGCCCGTCGACCAGGTCGGTGGCGAGCGCGGTGGTCGCCCCGGCGGCGGCCTGCTGCGCGCCGGTACGTCGGGTGACCACTGGGGCGAGCGCCTGCAGGGCCAGCACCAGCGCCGGCACGCCGAGCAGGACACCAAGGCCGAGCGGCACGTCGATGGTGAGCAGGACCACGGACGAGACCGCCAGCGCCGCCACGGCGGCGACGGCGACCGTGGCGGCCCGGATGATCAACGCGGTCCGTTCGGCGTCGGCGGCGGCGATGGCGAGCAGCTCGCCGGAGCGAAGCCCGGTGCGGTGCCCGCGTGGGTCGAGTGCCCGCCCGGCGACCTCCACCCGGAGCCGGTGGGTCTCCCGGTGGATCGCGGTCTCGGTCAGCCGGGCACCGAACCGCCAGGCGAAGGTAAGGACGGTGAACAGAGCGGCCAGTCCGGCCACCGAGACCGCGAGCGCGGTCCAGTCGCCGGTCGCGACGGCCTGCTCGACGATCAGTCCGATGGCCAGCGGTACCGCCGCTTCGGCCGCCTGGTGCAGACTGAGCAGTACGACGCCGGCGGTGAGCCGGCCGCGGTGCCGGCGCAGGGTGCGCCGCAGCAGCCGGGCCGCGGTCAGCGGGGCGGGACGGGGTACGGGCACGGCGGGTCTCTCTCCGGCGGGGTCGGTGACGGGCCGGCTCACCGACCGGCTACCGGTGAGCCGAGGCTAACCTAAGCCGCGACCGGGCTCCATCGTCGATCACCGGCACCGGACATGACAGTCGCCACGTTGGGGTGACATCCGGTCCACCATGAGATAGGTTACTCTCAGATTGAGTAGTTCTTAATCAGAGACTTTCTAGTAACGAGAAGGACCGCGATGTCGGAGGCCGAGTTCCTCGCCAGCTACGACCCCCGGGCGTTCCCGCCGGTCGCCGTGACCGTCGACGTGGTGGCGCTGACCATCCGCGACGCACAGCTGCACGTGCTGCTCGTGCGGCGGGGCGCGCCGCCGCACGAAGGGGCCTGGGCGCTACCCGGCGGCTTCGTCCAGCCCAACGAGGACCTGCCCACCGCCGCCGCCCGGGAGCTGGCCGAGGAGACCGGGCTGGACACCCGGCCCGGCCGGGCCGCCGCGATGGACCGGGTGCATCTGGAGCAGCTGGCCAGCTACGGCGCACCCGAGCGGGACCCACGGATGCGGGTGGTCTCCGTGGCGTACCTCGCCTTCGCGCCCGAGCTGCCCCACCCGGCGGCCGGCAGCGACGCCGCCGCCGCGGCCTGGGTGCCGGTGGACGCGCTCGGCCTACCCGAACGGGCCGACCCCGACCGGCCGGTGCGGCAACGACCCGGCACCAGCCGGCGACTCGCCTTCGACCACGCCCGGATCGTCGTCGACGGCCTGGACCGGGCCCGCGCCAAGCTCGAGTACACCCCACTGGCCACCCGGTTCGTCGGCGACGAGTTCACCGTCAGCGAGCTGCGCAGCGTCTACCAGACCGTCTGGGGTGTCGAACTGCACGCCGGCAACTTCCACCGCAAGGTGCTCTCCGTACCCGGCTTCCTGGAAAGCGTCGGCGCCACCACCGAACGCGGTGGCCCGCGCGGCGGACCCCGCTCGCGCATCTACCGGGCCGGCGACGCCCGGCTGCTGCACCCGGCGCTGCTGCGACCCGCCCGGGAGGAGGAGGTCAGATGACCGTGACCGAGGCGATCAAACTCGTCCTGACCGCGCACCACCCGGCCGAGGTCTTCGGCACCGACCAGACGACTCGGCGCTACCACCAGCTGGCCCGGCTGCTGCACCCGGACACCGCCGGGGCGGCCACACCCGACCCGCGCGCCACCGCCGCGTTCATGCAGCTGACCGAGCTGTGGCGGGAGCACCTCGCCGACGGCCGGGACACCGTCACCATCGACACCGGTCGGCACCGGTACGTCGTGGACCGGACTGCCCGCTACACCGGCGACCTCGCCGACCTGTACCGGCACGGCGACGACCAACTGGTGAAGGTGCCCCGGGATCCGGCCAACAACGACCTGATCGCCCGGGAGGCGACCGCGCTGACCCGGCTCGCCGAGCGGGGCGACGCCCGCTACCTGCCGTACGTGCCCCGGGTGGTGGACGAGTTCCGGCACCGCGACACCGGCACCGGCGCCGTCCGGCAGGTCACCGCGCTGGGCACCGCCGCCGGGCTGCGCAGCCTCGCCGAGGTCCGTCGGGCGTACCCCGACGGGGTCGACGCCCGGGACGCGGCCTGGATGTGGCGGCGGCTGCTGGTCGCGCTCGGCTTCGCCCACCGCGCCGGGCTGGTCCACGGCGCGGTGCTACCCGACCACGTCCTCATCGAGCCCGACCAGCACGGCGTGGTGCTGGTCGACTGGTGCTACGCCAGCATCGACGGCACGCCGGTGCCGGCGCTGGTCCCGGCGTACGCCGACTGGTACCCCGACGAAATCCGCCGACGCCGCAGCCCCGGCCCCGGAACCGACCTCGCGATGGCCGCCCGCTGCCTCGACTGGCTGACCGGCGATCAGGCACCGGAGCCGATGCGCCGGTTCACCGACGGCTGCCAGCTGGCCGCGCTACGGCAGCGGCCCGACGACGCGTGGCGGCTGCTCGCCGAATTCGACGACCTGCTCGAACGGCTTTGGGGCCGCCGCCGGTTCCGGCCATTCACCATCCCCGACCCCAACCACCGTTAAGAATCACCCGCTTCGAAGGAGGCCCGACATGGGCAGTGGAGCCTGGTCGACCGACGTTTACCGCGCCGCGAGCGCCTACCGCAAGGCCACCGGCGCCAGCGCGTTCGCCTACAGCGACGGCGGCGCCCGCACCGTCCACCCGACCCTCGACCCGCGCGGCGTCACCGCCAGGGAAAGCCGCGACTCGACCGAACACCCTCAGTCGCTGGCCGTCGCCGTCCTGTTCGACGTCACCGGATCGATGGGCGGCGTGCCCCGGACGCTGCAGCAGAAGCTGCCGCAACTGCTCGGCCTGCTGCTGCGCAAGGGCTACGTCACCGACCCGCAGATCCTGTTCGGTGCGATCGGCGACGCGACCTGCGACCGGGTGCCGCTGCAGATCGGCCAGTTCGAGTCGGACAACCGGATGGACGAGCACCTGGGCAACATCGTGCTCGAAGGCGGTGGCGGCGGGCAGATGATGGAGTCGTACGAGCTCGCCATGTACTTCATGGCCCGGCACACGTCGATCGACTGCCACGAGCGGCGCGGCAAGCGCGGCTACCTGTTCGTCATCGGCGACGAGATGGCGTACCCGAAGGTCAAGGCCCGCGAGGTCCGGAAATTCATCGGGGACGACCTCGACGAGGACGTCCCGCTGCGCGCCGTCGTCGACGAGGTCCGCCGCCGGTGGGACACCTACTACCTGATGCCGGCCGGCAGCCACTACGCCGGCAACCGCCGCATCCTCGACTTCTGGCGGGACCTGCTCGGGCAGAACGCCGTCGAACTCGACGACCTCGACGCGGTCTGCGAGACCATCGCCACCACCGTGGCGCTCGGCGAAGAGGCCTGCGACCTCGACACCGCCCTGGCCGACCTGCGCGACGTCGGCGCCGGCGACGCCGCCACCACCGTGTCGCGGGCACTCGCCCGGATCGGCGCCGACCGCACCCCCGCGGTACGCGGCACCCTGCCGGCCACCTCGGGCCACGCCGACCGGGTGATCCGGCTGTGAATTGGGTGGCCAGCAGCGTGGCCGGGGACGCAACCGGCCGGCACGTCGCCGTGGTCGACCTCGGCTACGGCGACGCCGGCAAGGGCACCGTCGTCGACTGGCTGTGCGCGAGCCGGCCGGTCGACGCGATCATCCGGTTCAACGGGGGCGGGCAGGCGGCACACAACGTCGTCCTGCCCGACGGCCGGAGCCACACCTTCGCCCAGTTCGGCGCCGGCACCTTCCACGGCGTACCGACACACCTGTCCCGGTTCGTGGTCGTCGACCCGCTGGCGTTGGCCGGCGAGGCGACGCACCTGGCCGGGATCGGGGTGCCCGACGCGCTGGACCAGGTGACCGTCGACCGGGAGGCGCTGCTGGCCACCCCGTACCACCGGGCCGCGAACCAGGCCCGGGAGATCGCCCGGGGGGCCGACCGGCACGGCTCCTGCGGGATGGGGGTGGGCGAGAGCATGTCGTACGCTCTCGCCCACCCCGACACCGCGCCCCGGGTCGGCGACTGCCTCGACGAAGGCCTGCTGCGGCACCGGCTGAGGCTGCTGCGCGACCGGCTCACCGCCGAACTGGGGCCGCTGTACGCCCCACCGGTGGCGGACACTGTCACCGCGTTCACCGCCTTCGCGCGGCGGGTGTCGATCGTCGACCGGTCATGGACGACCCGCCTGCTGCGCGCCGGAACCGTCGTCTTCGAAGGCGCCCAGGGGGTGCTTCTCGACGAGTGGCACGGGTTTCACCCGTACACCACGTGGAGCACCACGACGTACGGCAACGTCGACACGCTGCTGGCCGAGGCCGGGATGCCCGGTACGGCGACCCGGCTCGGGGTGCTGCGGGTGGTCACCCCCCGGCACGGGCCCGGCCCGCTGGTCACCGAGGACCCGACGCTGCGGCCGCCGGAGCGGCACAACGGCACCAACGCCTGGCAGGGGCGGTTCCGGTTCGGCCACTTCGACGCCGTCGCCCACCGGTACGCCCTCGACGTCACCGGCGACCTCGAGGCCCTCGCGCTGACCCACCTGGACCTGGTCGGCGCGCACCGGCTGCGGCTGTGCGACGGCTACGACTGGGCCGACCGGCTGCCGGTCGGCCCGCCCGGCGACCTGGACCGGCAGGCAGCGCTGACCGCGAAGCTGCTGGCCAGCCGACCCCGGTACGCCGCCGACCCGGAGCCCGACCCGGACTCCTGGGTGGCGGCGGTCGAGGCGGCGCTCGGTGTGCCGGTCTGGCTGACCTCGCACGGCCCCACCGCCACCGATAAGGCCGTCCTGTCGCGTTACCGCAGGTCGACCGAGACGGAGCCGAAGTACGGCACGGCCACCGGGGTGGCGCTGTCGAAGTCGGTGCCGCCGTACCAGCGGGTCCCTTCGGGGCACTGACATTCGATCTTGATCTGCTGACCGCCGGTGATGTACTCCTGCACCACCCACTTCCATCTGCCTTGGCCGAAGTCGTCGAAGCCCATCACGTCCCTGGTGACCGCGTTGTAGAAGATCACCCGACCCGGCAGACCCGGCCCTTCGTCGCGGACCACCACCCGCACGAAACCCCGCGTCTGACTCGTGGGCCAGAACTGGTACGGCTCGGCCGGGCCACCGATCACCGCCGGCACGGTCTCGGCCTGTAACCGGTTGCCGACCTTTCCGCTCCACTGTGCTGGTTCGCGGTCCAACCGGAACAACACCGGCCACTCGTACGGACCGACCCAGTCGATGTCGAAGGTGCCGTCGGCACCGACCGGCACGGACCACATCTCCTGGTGCAAGTCCAGGTCGGGTGCGGCGGTGGAGACCCGCCCGGCGTTCTCCCCGGTCCAGTGGTTGACCGCACCGCTGATCGTGGCGCGGGGATCCAGCAGGATCTGATTCACCCGCTTGGTCTCACCTGCGGCGAGGGTGACCCGACGTGCCTCTTGCTGGCGACCGGTGCCGCCGCCCGGGCCGACCCACTGGGCACCGTACGGGCTGTCCGGTTTGGGCAGCGAGAACAGGTTGTACTGCCCGGGTTCCGGCACCTCGACCGTCACCCGTCCGCCGCCGCCGCTGCGCATCGAGCAGGCGTTGGGCAGGCGGAACGTGAGCACCGGCAGCGCCAGCACACAGACGCCCTTGACCGGTTCCCCGGTGGTCCGGTCGAACACCCGGGTGGTGATGGCACTGCCGCTGCCGATGCCGGCCCCGGAGGCCGGCGCGGCCGCCGCGCCACTGGCCATCACCGCTGCCAGTGCCATCCCGGCCGCAGCCGACACCAGCCACCGAGTGCTGCCGGAGGAGATGCTCGACCCAGTGGCCGGACACCACTGCGCACTGCTTGTCATTGCTCACCTGCCGATCTTTCCGGAACACAAAGTAATGACATGCCTACTATTCGCCTGCGTGATCGTCGGGGAAGCTGGGCAGGACGGCCGGTGTGTCGACGAGTGTCCGTCACCCAGGTGTCACCCACCGGCATGTGGGTAGGTCCGGAGAGGTCCGGTTCTCCGCACAAAGACCGCTCAGGGAATCTCACCATGCCGACCGCCTTCCGTCTGCGCCAACAGCCCACCCCCGTCCCGGCCGGCCGTGACCGGCCCCGCTGGTACGGACCCGGCCTGCTGTGGATGGTGTCGTCAGTGGGTTCCGGCTCGGTGCTGTTCACCCCCCGGATCGGCGCGCGGTACGGCTACGAACTGCTGTGGCTGGCGCTGATCGTGACCGTCTTCATGTGGATCATGATCCGGGAGGCCGGCCGGTACAGCGTTGCCACCGGCCGCACCCTGCTCGACGGCTTCCGCGACGTACCGGGGCCGGCCAACTGGGCGATCTGGGTGATCTTCGTGCCGCAGATCGTCGCCGGGGTGGTCACCATCGCCGGTATCGCCGCCCTGGTCGGCAGCGCGCTCATGGTGGCGCTGCCCGGCGGACAGGCGGTCTACGCCAGCGCCGTCATCCTCGGCTCCGGGGCACTGGTGCTGGCCGGCCGCTACCAGGGCGTGGAACGGATCACCGCCGTGATGGCCCTGGTCCTGGTCGGCGCAGCCATCACCGCGGCGGCCAGCACGGTCAGCGGCGACATCGTGACGGGCCTGGTGCCGGGCGTGCCGGACGACCTCGACCTGTACTTCGTGCTGCCCTGGGTCGGATTCATCCTGGCCGGCGCCGTCGGCATCATGTGGTTCTCCTACTGGGTGGCGGCGCGTGGCTTCGGCGGGCCGACGGGCCCGTCCTCGTCAACGGATCAGACTGATGCCGGGGCCCGCGACGATGTGCCTTCGAACAGGCAGGTCGGCGGCGACGAGCGGATCGAGCGGGTACGCGGCTGGACCCGGACGATGAGCCGGACCGCCGCGCTCGGCGTCGCCGGCGGTGGACTGGTCATCGTCTCCTTCCTGGTGCTGGGCGCCGAACTGCTCGCCCCGCAGGGGCGGGTACCCGACGGGGTCGACGTCGCCCGCGACCTGACCGCGCTACTCGGCGACCTGTGGGGCACCTTCGGTGAGGTGCTGCTGCTGACCTGTGTGGTGGTTGCTCTCTGGGGCACCATCTTCGCCAACCAGGACGGCTGGGCGCGCACGTACGCCGACGCCACCAGACTGATCACCGCCGGCCGATCCGACGACGAGCCGGCTGATGACGGCGAACATACCGGCAGGCTGGCCCGTCTGATCCGCCACCCACGGGCGGTCTACCTGACCTATGTCGCGGTCGCCATGACTCTCGCCCCGCTGGTGCTGTTCCTGCTGGTCCGCAACCCGGTCGAGATCCTGTCTGTCGGCGGTATCATCGCCGCCGCGCACACCCCCGTCGTGGTCGGCCTCACCATGTACGTCAACCGCCGGCTCCCCGCACCGGTACGGCCGTCGTGGACCAGCCAGGTGGCGCTCGGCACCGCCGGGGTGTTCTTCGGCGCCTTCGCCGTCGTCTACCTGCTGAGCCTGGTCGGAGTCCGGATCGGTTGACCCGGTCCGGCACCGACTCACAGGATCAGGTTCAACCAGTCCCGGTGACGGACCCGCACCGAGGCGGCCGTGGCGAAGTCCGAACCGCCGTACCAGCGGTCGCCACCCGTACAGCGGCACCGGATCTTGACGTGCTGCCCGCCGCTGACCCGCAAAAATCCCCAGGTGGCGCCGTCGCCGATCGCCACCGACCCGACATGCTCGCCGGATCCGGAGTTGTACAGGACCAGTTGCCGGCCGGCGCTCGTCGGCTCGTCGAGGATGTGAACGGTCAACTCGCCGCCGTGCCGCAGCCGGTAGGTCGCCGGGTCCGGGGTGCCGACGACCGCCGGGACGAGGTCGACCTGGGCACGACCGGCGACACCGACCACACCGCCGACGATCTCCCCCCTTTCTGTGCACCATGTACCCGGTGATGGTGGCCCGCAGGTCGAGCATGACCGCCGGCACGGACTTGGTCTCGCCGGCCGCCACAGTGATCCGGCGGGCCCCGCCGATCACCTCGACGGCCGCCTCTACGCAAGCGCTTTGCACGCGCTGGCACGTCCGTTGCACAGTGGAGGCAATACCGAGCGTGACCATGGGCGGGAGACTGCGATGAGCGACGACCGCCGGTGGGCTGGCCTTCCCGAGACACGTCGGGCGGCGGCAGCCGGCGACTATGGCAACCTGATCCGGCTGGCCCGCACGGCCGCCCGGCTGACCCTCGCGGAGGCCGGACGACGCTGCGGCTACTCCGCGGCGAGCCTGTCGCGGATAGAACGCGGCCACCAGCGCCTGACCGACGTGTCCGCCCTACGACGGCTCGCCGACGTGTTCGACATTCCACCGGAGCTGTTCGGCTTGACCAACTCTGGCACATCGGCCAGCCACCACGGGTCCACTTCGATCGTTAGGCTTCCCGGTAGCCGATCCTGGCCGCAGACGGGAGAGGACGTGATCCGACGGCGCGCGGTACTGAGCGGTCTGGCGGGGCTCGCCGGTGCGGCCATCCCCACGGGCCCAGGCTCTGCCGGCCACGCCACTGCCCGCCCGCCGCAGCTGGCGGCCGGACTGTCGGGCCTGCTCCTCGGCGCGGAGCCGAGCACCACCCCACCTGTCGGCCCAGTCGAGCTGCGCGCCACGCTGGCCGCCGCGTCGGCCGACCTTCAGGCGTGTCGGTACGCGCGACTCGCCACCCGCCTACCGCAGCTGGTCACCGGCGCGGCGACGGTCACCGCGAACGCCGCCGATGACCGACGATGTGCGGCCACCGCCCTGGCGACCCGGGCGTACCACCTCACCGCACAGGTGCTGATCAAGCTGCACGAGGACGGCATGTCCTGGTCGATCATGGACCGGGCATCGAGGCGTACCGGGCGTTGCTCGCCGCCGAGCAGACCGCGCCGCAGGAGGTCCGCTACCGGCCGTGGGCTCAGCGGTTGACCGTCGACCTGCTGGCGAGCGACCGGCACCGGTCCCTTCCGGACCTGCGCGCCTTCGCCACCCGCATCGGGGCTGACGCATAAGATGCCGAGAACTGGTCGTCCCACCCCGCCGCTGACGCTGACCGACGAAGAGCGGGCGACGTTGACCCGCTGGTCACGACGGGCGAAGTCGTCACAGGTTCTGGCGATGCGTTCACGGATCATCCTGGCGTGCGCCGAAGGGGCGTCGAACACCGACGTCGCGGCGAGTCTCGGTGTGCATCTGTCGACTGTGGGTAAGTGGCGGCGGCGTTTCCTGAAACTACGCCTGGACGGCCTGGTGGACGAGGAACGGCCGGGCCGCCCGCCGTCGATCAGCCTTGACCGGGTCGAGGATGTGGTGGTCGCGACCCTGGAACAGACGCCACGTGACGCCACCCACTGGTCCCGCGGGTCGATGGCGGACAGGTCCGGGTTGTCGAAGTCCACGATCGGGCGGATCTGGCGCGACTTCGGCCTCAAGCCCCACCGTGCCGACACGTTCAAGCTGTCCACCGACCCGCTGTTCATCGAGAAGGTTGTCGACGTGGTCGGGCTGTACCACAACCCGCCCGAGCGGGCCGTGGTGCTCTGCGTCGACGAGAAGAGCCAGGTCCAGGCGCTCGACAGATCCCAGCCGGTGCTGCCGATGATGCCCGGCATGCCGGAACGCCGCACCCACGACTACGCCCGCAACGGCGTCACCAGCCTGTTCGCCACGTTCAACATCGCCGACGGCACCGTGATCAGCGAACCGCACCGCCGGCACCGCGCCGTCGAGTTCAGGAAGTTCCTGATCACGATCGACAGGACGGTGCCGGCGGAGTTGGACGTACACCTCGTCTGCGACAACTACGGCACCCACAAGACCCCCGCCGTGCGAGCCTGGCTCGCGAAGCATCCCCGGTTCCACATGCGCTTCACTCCGACCGGATCCTCCTGGATCAACCAGGTCGAACGCTGGTTCGGCCACCTCACCGAACAGAAGATCCGGCACGGCGTCCACAAGAGCGTCCAAGCCCTGGAAGCCGACATCCGTTCCTGGATCGCCGACTGGAACACCAACCCGAGACCGTTCACCTGGACCAAGACCACCGAAGAGATCCTCGAGTCACTCGCCCGATTTTGTAGGCGAATCTCCGGCGCAGGACACTAGCCGACTGCCCGAACTTCCAGTTCCCAACCCGGAGTCGACCGAGCCCCACCGAGCTCTACTGGGACCGCCCCGGCAATCGGTCGCCGTCGACGAGCAGGGTCACGCCGTTGTCCCGGCAGATCTCGCGCCACACCGCGTCGACCGGGGCCGAGGTCAGCAAGATCGGGGTGACCACCCGGCCGATCAGGGCAAGCCGATGGCGGTAGTCGAGCACCTGCCCGAGACCGAGCCGCAACTGATCATCCGGACTGGCACCGACGAGGCTCTTGACCTCCGCGATGTACTGCCGGCCGTCAGCATCCTGCCAGGCCAGGTCCACCGGCATCCCGGCCAGCCCGGTGCCCACCGACGTGCCGGAGACGGCCAGAGTGTCGATCAGCCAGCGGCTGAGCCGGTCATGCTCGTCGCACCCGGCCACGTACGCTTTCTTGTCAAAGGCCCGGGTGTCGGTCAGCGTCGCCGGGTCCACCACCGGAGACCGGTACGGACGATCGAACGCCGCACCCGCAACCGGCTCCATCCGCAGAGGCGGGGAGTCGACGCGCGCCTGCGCGGCGGACCAGGCCCGGGCCAGCCGCTCCGGCCGGTGCAGTCGCTGGAACGAAAACCCGCCAACGGCCAGGCACTTGACGTTGACCAGCCGCGCTGCGGCGAGGACCGGCGGCTGCCGCAGCGCCCACAGCGCGTCGTCGACGGTGTCGCACACGCAGCCGATCTTCTCGCCCCGCAGGGTGTCGAACGGGTCGTCCTCATATTCGGCGACCTGGGTGGCCCAGGCGTCCTCGTCGATGACACCGGCGTCGAAGGCCGCATCGAGGGCAGCCTTGTCCAGGTGGAAGTTGATCCCGTCGCCGTCCTCGTAGAGCCACAGTGTCTCCAGCCGGCCGAGGGTCACCCGCAGCAGCGACCGGCCCCGCACCCGCCGCTGGTTCAGAAACCACAACTTGCCGTCGGTCTCGACCGGCTTCGGCACGGTCATCCGGATGTACCAGCCGGCGAGTGCCCATGAGGCGCGCGCCGGCTCGTCAAGACCAGCGTCGAGTGGATCCACGCTCGGTGCCGCCAGTTCCCCGGCGGCGGGCAACGCCGGATCGGCGAAGACCCAGTGGGCCATCTCCGCAGGGCTGGTGTAGCTCCACAGCCCGGCTCTGGGATGCCGGGCCAGGTCCTTCTCCGCGCTGGCGACGTCGTCCGCCGTCCACCAAGACCCAGTTGGCACGAGCACCACTCCCATCACCAGATGTCATCAACGCTGCACGTTAGGCGACATTTGGTGATGTGGTCCGGCGACACGCGTACGGCAGGGTGTCCCGGTCAGAGCAGCGCGACGCCGATGAGGGTTAGGTCGGCGGGACCGTCCAGCGGCTCACCGGCCAGCGGCTCGACCCCCGCGCCGACGATGTCGCCGTTGTCGCTGTCGCGGCGCAACCACAGCCGGCCGACCGACGCCGCACCGGCCTGTCGGGCGAAGACGATCCGCCCCTCGTAGAGATCGAGCTGGCCGGGTGTCACCGGTTCGAACACCTCACCGGGTACGTCGTCGATCAAGAATCTGCGGTCGGCATCGACGGCGGCCGCGTGCTCGGCGAGTGTGACCCGCAGCGCCCCGACCGGGGTCTGGTCGGCGCGGCCGAGCAACCGACCCAGCACATCGGCGGCGACACCACGGCGCAGGTGCTCGTGGTAGCGGTCGTTGCGGAACACCCGCAGACACCGGTAGCAGCTGGTCTCCACCCCGCATTCGCAGTCGCGGACCCGCCGCAGCGCCTCGTCGAGGACGTCACGTACCCGCGCCGCGATCCGTTGCACGTGTCCGGCACCGCCCGGCACGGTGTCGTACAACATGATCACGCTGCGGTTGGCTTCGGTCCGGTACACCGTCGCGTCGATGTCGTCGCGGGAGATCTCCAGCGCCAGCACCGCCCCTTCGACGACCGCGTACGCGAGCGACCGCCAACCGTTGTCGTCGATACCGCCCAGCGCGGCGCTGTCGACACTGAGGTCGAGCACGTCGGTCTGGTACTTGTGGGCCAGCGACAGCAGTTCCAACCGGCCCCGGCAGTCCCGGCCGGTGAGCGGGCTGGAGTGCTGGCGCTGCTTCTTGCTGGTGTTGGACTGGGCGAACCCGCATCGGTCGCAGATGAGGTAGCCGGCGCCACCGGAACCGTCGCTGATGGCGATCAGTTCGCCGCGGGAGCCGGCCCGCACCGTCACGGAGCCGCTCGGCAGGTCGACCTTGTCCTCGAAGATCTCGGCGCCGGTGGAGACCACGTGGGTGGCGCCGTGCCAGGTGCGCCGGGGCGCGGTGCTGGGCCGCCGGCCCCCGGACCGGTCGGCGACGAACCCGAACACCGGTACCGCGTACTGCCGGGGAACGCCGGTGGCCGGTGCCCCGCAGGCCGGACACTGCGGGTCGAGCCGCTCGATCGAGTCCCGGTAGTGGCCGCAGCCGGCGCAGACGGCGTAGTGGCGCCGTTCCAGGTCCCGGCCTGGCAGCCGGTACACCCCAGCCGACTGCCAGGTCTGTCCACCGGCGACCACCTCGGCACCGGGGGCGTACTCGTAGATCGCCGACGACAGGTCCCGGGACAGCTCCAGTTGGCGGGACATCTGGTCGTCGGCGAAGCTGAGCCGCAGTTCGACGGTGTCGACCGGGAAGCCGTACTTTGGCAGGACGTTGCGGTTAGCGAGCAGGCCGAGCAGTTCCCGGCCGGTGATGGTCTTCATCACCCGGCCGAACCGGGCCGCGCTGTCGTCCTTGCGGGCGGTGAACGCCTCGGCCCGTTTCTCCTCGTAGATGTCGATGTCGTTCTGCACTTCGGCGCGGACCGACTCCAGCAGGCCGACCAGATGGGTGGCCCAGTCGCCGGAGGCGACGCCGATCTCGTCGCGGACCTCGGCCGGCAGCACCCGGTGCAGCGATTCGACGATCTCCGCCGGTACCGGGTTGAGAAAGCCTGCGACCAACGTCACCGGCGCGACGCCGTCGTCGTTGGCGAGCAGGAACTCCCCCGCCGTACGCCAGATGGTGCCGTAGGTGCGGAAGTGGTGCCGGAAGAACGCGGCCAGGGCCACCGAGTGGGCGTGCCGGCGGTCGATCCGTACGTTGGTCAGCGGCACGTACGGCGCCCGGACCTCGCCGGCGATCATCCGGTCCGGTTCGGCGAACCGGGACAGGTCGTGTGACCGCCGCTGCGCGTAGGTCAGCACCAGGGCCGCCGAGTCGGTACGCCGACCGGCTCGACCGGCCCGCTGCACGTAGTTGGCGGTGGTGGGTGGCATGTTGCGCAGCATGACGGCCTGCAGCTCGCCGACGTCGACACCGAGCTCGAACGTGGTG
Organism: Micromonospora sp. LOL_014; assembly: GCF_048060245.1. NCBI lineage: Bacteria > Bacillati > Actinomycetota > Actinomycetes > Micromonosporales > Micromonosporaceae > Micromonospora > Micromonospora sp. LOL_014. Next base: position 17,570 of record NZ_JBHMIP010000028.1, on the reverse strand, counting down.
GAGCAGGACAACGCGTTGACCGCGCCCCGGACGAACTCCTGCTGGATGAACGCGGCCCGTTCGCTGGTCCATTGAGCGGTGTGTTCGAGCACCCGCATCGGCACCGGGTTCATCGCCCGGTACACCGACCGGTAGTGGTCGTGGTCAACGTCGGCCGGCGGCGGCACCCAGCGGGTCAGCTCCCCGACGCACTTCATGGTCGGGCAGACTCCTCGGACGGTGTACGGGGTGATCCGCCGGCAGGTGCCGCACTGCCAGACCGGGTGGTCGTCGCCGGGAACCGTGCAGGTGACGAGTTCGTGGTCGAGCTGGTAGACCTGCCCGATGCCGGGTTCGAGGCTGGGCCGCAGTAGTTCCTTCATCGGCCCGGCGGTCAGCAGCCGCCAGATGCCGTCGAGGAGCTGGTGCGGGTCGACGGTGACACCGAGGCGGGCGAGGACCCGCTGCAGGTAGTCGACCCGCCGGTTGGTGCCGCTGGTCGGCAGCCAGCTCAGCACCTTGCGGCGGGAGTCGGAGCCGGTGCCGCGCAGGTAGATCGGCCCGACCCGGGGTGCGAACGCCTCGTCACGCGGGTCGACCCCGTCGGGGGCGGCGACCGCTCCCTGCAGCCGTACGGAGCGCAGCAGCTCGTCGAGCAACGCCCACACTTCCACCTCGGTCAGGCCGAGGCTGATCAGCGGTTGGGGTGCCCGCCAGGCGGGGTCGCGGGACATTCCCCAGGCGAGCAGGCCGCGCCCTTCAAGCGAGTTGCGTTCGTCGACGCCGACGATCTCCGTCTGCGCCCAGAGGGCGACCTGCCGGCGGCGGGCCTGGGCGGAGTCGCGGCGTTGGAAGATGCCGTAGCGGTCGGCGGCGCGCGCCGTGTCGTGGACGACGTCGTCGAGCCGGATCTCGGCGTCGCCCCGGGCCGCGGCGGCGAGCGCGCCTTCGCGCAGCAGCCGCCGTCGCTGCACCCGCTGGTAGGAGTCTTCCAGGTACGGGGCGAAGTAGGCCGCCGACTGGCGGCTGTCGCTGAACAGCAGCACTTTGCGGCCGCCGCCGGACCGGGCCTGTTGCGTCGCGTCGGTGGCCTGCGGCAGCCGCTGGTAGAGGGCGGTGGCGAGCACCGAGGCGGAGGCCTCGTTGCCGCTGGCGAACAACCGGATGAGTCCGTCGCCGCGTCCGCCGCAGCCGACGCAGGAGGTGAGTGCTTCGGCGTTCTGCCGCACGAACCGCACCGGACGCATCCGGCTGTCGGGGCACTGTGGGCAGTTGCCGGCCGGTCCAACCTGGAACAATCCGCAGCGGGCGCAGAGCGCACCGGTCTCGCTGGCTTTGGCGACGCTATTGGTCTGCAGGGTCTCCTCGTCCTCGTCGGTGGTCACGTTGTCGACGAGGGCCAGCCAGGTCTGTTGTTCGTCGCGGGAGCGGCGGGACCGGAAGACGGCGGTGGTGCCGACCCGTTCGACGGTGCCGGCCAGGTGTTCGGTGCCGCACCGACGGCAGGTGCCGATCTCGAAGGCGGCGTCGCCGCAGCTGGTGCAGCGTTCGTGCCGGGTCAGGCTCACGTGCGGGCCGTTCGCGCCGAGGCAGGCGAAGGCGCCTTCGGTGGCGCGGGCGAACAGGTGGTAGCGGGCGGACAGCACCGGGGTGCCGGTGCTGTCGTGTACGGCGTTGGCGAGTGCGACGAGGTCGGTGACGGCCGCCTGGTCGGCGTCGCTGAACAATGCCTGGGCGACGTCGCGCAGCGGCATCGGCCCATGCGAAAGCAGCCGTTTGAGGCGGCGTACCCGCTGCTCCTGCTCCAGCACCGCGGCGGCGGCGTCATCTGCCGACCCGGCCGCCACCGCCGACACGGTCGACACCACCGGCACGCCGTCGCGGCGGGCGCAGTCCAGCAGGGCGGCGGCCGGCGACGGGGCCTCGCGCAGCTGCCGGTACGCGGCGGCGGGCAGCGGACCCCATTCCGGCCCGGCCGGCACAACCACCCGTTCAGCGGTGATGACGTCCTGCACGGCGGCGTCGGCCGGGTCATGCTGGAACGGCACCGGGAACAGGGAGCCGGCGAAGTCGGCGACGGCCGCCAGGTCGCCGCCGACGGTGGCGCTGGTGGCGATGCACTGCACGGACCGACCCTGACCGACCCGGTCGACGAGCCGACGCAGCAGCATCGCCAGTTCGGCACCGCGCGCCCCGTCGTAGACGTGGGCTTCGTCGACGACGATGAACTGCCAGTGGCCGGCGTGGTCGCCTTCGAACAGGTCCATGTCCAATGGCCGCAGCAGCAGGTATTCCAGCATGGCGTAGTTGGTCAGCAGCAGATGCGGCGGCGTGGCCTGCATCTGTTCGCGGCTGAGCAGTTCGTTGGGCAGCCGCTGCTCGCCGGGGTGCTGGTGGGCGAAGACCTCGGCGGCCTCGCGCAGCGTGTGCCTGGTTTCGCCGGTGTAGCGGCCGAAGGTGATGTCGGGGGCTCCGGCGAGCAGGGTGCGCAGCCGTTTCATCTGGTCGTTGGCGAGGGCGTTCATCGGGTAGAGCAGCAGCGCTCGGACGCCGGGGCCGAGGGTGCCGGCGGCCCGCTGCGCCATCAGCCGGTCCAGGATCGGCAGGAGGAAACTTTCGGTCTTGCCCGACCCGGTGCCGGTGGCGACGACGACGTTGCGGCCGGCCTGTACCTTGCCGATGGCCCGTTCCTGGTGCCGGTACAGCGGCCGGTCCAGGGCCAGGCCGGCGCCGAGCGCGGCGACGCCCGGGTGCAGCGCCCCGGCGTCGATGAGCTGACGCGGGGTGCTGCCGGTGCGGTACGGCGGGGTGGCTTCCAGCAGTGGTCCTTTGGTGATCTCCTGGCTGATCGCGTCGGCGATCGCGGTGTCCAGTGCGGCGGCGAGCCGAGGATCTCTCGGCTCGACCAGGCTGCGCAGGTACCGCTGATAGGTGGCGACGATGTCGTCGCTGGTGGCCAGGGGATCCAGGATCATTCGGCGTCTCCGGTGAGGGTGAGTTCGGCGAGGAAGATGTCGATGGTGGTCAGGTCGGGGGCGTGCCGGGCCAGGGTCGCGTGGTGCGGGGTGGTCCGGGTCAGCAGGGTCGCCGGCAGCCGGTCGCGGGCGACCAGCCGGGCGGTGAAGGCGAACGCCAGCGACAGCGCCGGCAGGTTCGGCCAGCCGGGGCCGCATTGTCGGGCTCCGACGGCCGCGTCGACGACCGGGCCGCCGGCGGTGGCCAGCGCGGGCCGCAGGGTACGCAGCAGGTCGGCGCCGGCGGCGGCGATCCGGGCCACGCCGGGCCGGTCGCGCACGTCGAACAGTCGCCGGGCGGCGGCGACCCGTTCGTCGGCGTCGAGGAGTCCACCGGGGACGATCCGCATCGCCCGCCACAGCTCATCGCGCTGCTCGGCCGGCATCTGGGCGATCTGCTGCGCGGCCTGGTCGAACCGGCCGACCACCCGGTGCGGGTCGGGCTCACCGGCCAGGAGCTTGTCGAGCACGTCGCCGCACGCCGTCGCCGCCCGTTCGTGCAGGTCGTCGCCGGCTGCGGTGACCCCGAGCCGGTACGCGGTGGCCAGCAGCGCCGCCAGCGGGCTGGTCTGCCACAGCCTCGCCTCGTCGGCGGTGCCGAGGTAGGCCAGCGGTGGTAGCGCCACCAGCGCGGAGTGCACCAGCGGGGCCACCAGTTCGGCCGCGGGTGACCGGGTGCGGGTCAACGCGGTCAGCGCGGCGACCGGGTGTCGGCGCAGCACGGCGGCGGTGTCGCGGACGGCGACGGTGACGCCGTGGCGGCGCAGGTCCTCGGCGCGGCGGTACAGCGGGAAGATCAGCGGGGCGATGTCGGGGCGGTCCGGCAGGTCGGTCAGCCCGGCCAGGTGACGCGACAACGCCGTGTCGGGGGTGTCGGGCAGCGGCGGGTCCCAGTCGCCGTCGACGGTGAAACTGTTGTCCGGGCCGGGCCAGTCGGGCCAGGGTTCGGGCAGCCACGGGTCGTCGACGCGCAGCAGCACCGCCAGCGGCCCGGCCCGGGTCAGGTCGGCGGGCAGCGGTGCGCTGGCCAGGTCGGCGCCGATCGTGGTGACGTGCGGTGGCCGCCACGGGGCCAGCACCTGGTAGACGCCGGCGGTCAGCCCGTTGACCGGGCTGGCGTCGTCGAGGACCAGCTGGTCGTCTTTGAGGTGGACGGTGCCGGCGAGTTGCCGGGGCAGGCAGCGGGCGACCGGGAACTGTTGACCGCCCAGGCGGACCGCGAGCTGGGCGGAGCCGCAGACCCGGACGGTGTCGGCGATTCTGGCGAGCGGGAACCGGGCCAGCGGCTGGCCGTAGGTGGCGCGGGAGGCGACGGTCTGCCGTTGCTGGCCGCCGCTGGCCACGACGAGGTCGGCGTCGACCGCCGCCGGCAGCCGGACCAGCAGTTCGCCGTCGCCGACGGTTTCGGTGTCCAGGCGCAGCGGCTGCAGCGACCACGGGGTGGTGCGGCCGGCGCTGACCCACTGGACGGACATGTGCGGCGGGGTCACCCGTACCATCGTGGTGTGTCCGGCGGCGGTGAGCTGCACGTCGGCGCTGGTCTGGGTCGGGTCGAGCCGGGTCAGCGGCGGGTCGACCCGCAGCGCCGACGCGGCCGCGCCGAGCCGTACCGTCGCCGGGGCGAGCCCGTCGGGCCGCAACTCCCGCCACACCGGGTGGCCGGCGACGGTCAGCCCTTCGGCGAGGTCGATGGTGCGTGACAGGCCCCGGCCGAGCGGCCCCCGGACGGTGATCTCGTAGCTGCCGACCAGCGGCCGGGGCAGCTGCTCCCACGGGTCGGCGACGGTGTCGTCGGTGATCCGCACACTGGTGGCGGTGAGCAGTTCGGCGCTGCCGGGCCGGCGGACCCGGATCGACCACTCGGTGACCACGCCGGCCTCGGTCGGCAGGAACAGTCGCGGCGCGGCACCGTATACGGGGGTGCCGGCGACGCTGGTCACGTCGGGCAGTGGCGGGCTGAGGCGCAGCTGGGCCCGCCGGGCGGTGCCGACCCGCCGGTCCGGTCCGTCGGCGATCCGCAGCCCGGTGACCTGCGCCAGGTTGACTCGGCGCAGGGTCCAGCCGAACCAGCCGTACGGCACCGGGAGGTCGTCGTCGGCCGCCGGGCCGGCACCGCCTGCGCCAGTGGACGCGGCGGCGGCCCGGTCGATGTGCAGCGTGACCGGTTGGTTGTTGCCGTCGTGCGCCGCGTGCAGGATCCAGACCGGCTCCGGCGGCAGGCTGGAGGTCAGCGGCGCCCGTCGGCCTTCGTCGGTGAAGATCAGCATCGGTTCGCGGGGGTCGATCAGGTCGAGTTCGAACTCCCGCTCGATCGCGGCGAGTTCGACGATGACCTGCCGCACCGGCCGGGAGATCGTCGCGACGGCCGGTGGCGCGGTGTCGACGTCACCGGGGATCCGGGAGCGGCTGATGATCGTGTGGACGTCCTCGCCGGCCCGGACCCGCCATTCGACCCGGCCGCCGGGTGCGTCGGGCACCGCCGGCAGCCGCACCAGCAGGCCTCGGCCGTACGGCTCCAGCTCCACGTACGGTCGGGGGGTCGCCGTCCCGCCGCTGCCCCCGGCAGCGGTGCCGGTGCGGCTCGCGGTGCCGGCCCAGTCGAGCTGCCCGTCGTCGACGCAGCGGCGGGCCTGGTCGATCAGGTACGGCGGCAGGCCGAGCCCGTCGGCGGTGAACGCCGGCGCGCGGAACCGGTCCAGCAGGTCAATGCAGCGGTCGACGAGGTCCTCGGCGTATTCGCCGCCGTACTGCAGCAGCCGCCGCACCGGCACGTCGAGAGTGTTCAGTCGCGATTCCCGGCCGGGTGTCAACGCCCAGGCGAAGAAGTCCGTGACAGTGGTGCCGGGCTCGCGGGACTGTCGTTGCAGCAGCAGATTCAGCAGGTCCCGCAGACAGTAGGCGGGAATCCCGCCGTGCATGAGGATTTCACCGACGTTGATCTGCGGAAGGCCAGGGAATCGGGCCAGGCCGAACTGGTCCAGGTTGGCTCGGAACGCCGCACCCCAGGCGGTCTGGTCGACCTGGTGGCGGGTGTGCTCACGCACGGCGCGCCAGTAGTTGCCCTGCTCGTAGCGGGACGCACCGATCCCGCTGAGGCCGACCAGCAGGCAGGCCGGGTAGCGGTAGTGCAGGTATTGACGCTGCTCGTACTCGTTGCCCGCGCCGTACAGTTTTCCCAGCGCACTGACCGCTCGGCGGGCTTCGAGCTCGGGCACCGCGATCTCGGCGACCAGCGATACCGCGCGCAGCGCGGGCGCCCACTCACGCTCCCGATCGTGGAGATAGTCGGATGCCCGCACCACGGTCCCCCTGACGAATAGGCGATCTGGGCCGTATCGCGACTATGCAGATGTATCGGCAGCAACTCAAGGAAACAGGTCCCTCCGGAACCTGACCGTGTCCGTTCGGTCAGCGCCGTCGGGCTGACAATCCCATCACACCCGCCGACGCGGCCGGCACGGCAGGCACCGACGACGGGTGTCAGCGCCGCGCTGGCCGCAGCCGGCTTCCATCACTGGTACGGGTCGGTGCCGTTGACGGCACGCGCCGATTCCCGCACTCCGGGCCGGGTCAGCGCCTGTTTGTAGATCGCGATCGCCACCATCCGGCCGTCGCGTCCACCGCCGACGATCGTGGCGATGACGCCGATCACCGGCGACTCGTCGCTGTCGTCGCCGTAGCGGATGTCGGAGACCCGGACCCGCATCGAACAGTCGCCGTACGCCCAGTCGGCCTTGCCCAGGTACAGCGTCTCACCGATCCGCAGCGGCTCGTCAGACATCTCGTCGTCCTTTCCGTGCGGGTAGCCGTCCGGCATCAGCCCGGACAGCTGCAGCACCGCCCGCACCGCCGGGCCTTACCCGGGTCCCAGCGGTCGAGGATGACCAGCGACCGCAGGAACGGCCGGCACGGCGCGGCGACGTCACAGGTGCGGCATTCCCCGAGCCGCGCCGACGGCAGGTGTTCGGCGATGTCGAGCCGCGCCCGGTGCACCGCCTGCGCCACCACGGTGTCGCCGGGGTCGAGCGCGGCGTCGAGCGCACTGGCCGGGGCGGGGGCGACCGCACGGGCGGCGGTCAGCCGGAACCGCGGGTCGCGGCCGATGTCCGTCTCCCCCGGCGTCCGTCGCGGCAGCGGCGGCTGGTTCGGGGTCGCATCGGTACGCCGTGGCGTCCCGATCGACGTGTAGCGGGCCAGCCGGGGCGTCCCGCCGATCCCGTCATTCCTGTGCACCACCAAGATCCTCCTGGATAGCCGATCAGTCGTGACATCCACCCTGGACTCGTAGTCGTGCCTGGCGGAACCGCATCGGTGACCCCGTGCACGCCGGGAGTCCGATGACGCGAACACTAGCTACCACGAGGGAACTGAGGAATGCGAAAGGCTTGCGATTAGTAGCGCCCATCTGATAACAGCACGAAGATCAATTATCGATTTGATCTTGAAGTTATCCACAGGACCGGAATCCATGCTGGACGCCTCAGCCCTCAGCACCCGTGAAGGAAGATGAATGGCAACCGCACGCAACGGAGACGCCTTTCGGCGATGCCTCCGACGCGTGTACACGAGGGAACCCGAGGGATGCGAGGGCTTGTGAGCGGCAGCGAGTACCTGATATCGGAACTACGGTGAGTGCGCGAGTCGATGGGCCTCACCCAGGAGTCGTGGGGCGAGCGCGTCCACTTCTCGGCGAAGCACGTCGGCTCCATCGAGCGCGGCGAACGTCCCGCCCTGCCCAACTACCTGGGCATGGTCGACAAGGTGCTCGGCACCGCCTTCATGAAGTTCTACCGCGAGTTCGTCATCGGCGAACACGCCCCCGTCTGGTTACGGCCGTTCATCGAACACGAGCAGCAGGCCAGCTTGCTCCGTGTCTTCCAACCACTCGCAGTCCCCGGTCTACTGCAAACCGAGGCGTACGCGAAAACCATCATCACCGCCTACGGCGCACGGGAGGAAGACCTGGAAGCCGCGCTCGGCACGCGACTCACCCGGCAGGAGATTTTGCACCGCAAACCCGACCCCTGCCAGCTCGTCGCAGTGATGGACGAGTGGATGCTCCATCGGGAAATCGGCGGGCCGGAGGTCATGCTTGAACAACTGCTCGCGATTCTCGCCGCGAGTGAGTCACCCAGCATCCGGGTGCACATCGTCCCGACGAGCGCGGGTGCCTATCTCGGACTCGATGGCCCCTTCACGCTCGCGACAGTCGACGGCAGATCAGTCGGCTACCTGGAAGGCCACCTCAAAGGTCGCGTCGTTGAAGGATCCGAAGACACCGCAGACCTCGAACGGACCTGGGAGGCCGTGCGGGAGTACGCTCTGCCAGGAAACCAGAGCCGCGACGTGATCATGAGGATGGCGGAGAAGTGGACATGACGGCTGCACCCTGGCACAAGAGCACGCACAGCGACACCAGCGGCTGTGTCGAGGTCGCCGAGAACCTGCCCGGTCGGGTATACGTACGGGACACCAAGGACCGCGACGGCGGCACCCTCGCCTTCGCTCCGGCTGCCTGGCGGTCGTTCCTCGCCGAGATCACCGTCAACCGCTGAACCATCGGCCAGCCGGCAACTGACCGGCCCCGGCCACCGCGCACCGTAGCCCCCTGTCCGGCCCGCGATGACGGCCGGACAGGGGGCTGACGCGTACCGCCGGGGCGATCTCACACGTTCATCAGCAGCAGCATCGTCGCCATGCCGGCGCTCATGACGCCGTAGCTCAGCAGATGCAGCCGATGGCCGGACGTCGTCGTCGCGGCGCGGTACAGCCACCACAACGCCCCGGTCGCGCTCAGGACCACGAAGACGACGTTCGTCAGGTCCGCCCACGCCGGAGTCGGCGTGGGCGTCGCCCCGGCGGCGGCCACCCCGTGCGCGTGCCCGGAGCCGCCGCCGACCCCCAACTCCGACATCAGGGTCGGCATCGCCGCGAGCATCCAGATCATCGCCAGGTTCTGCGTGACGTGGCCCAGCACGTCGACGCGCTCCGGCCTGCCACGCGCCCGCCCGTACCCGGGCAGCAACGCGAGCACCAGGATGCCGAAGATCGCGACCTGCGCCCAGGCGACCGGGCCGTGCACCATCAGCCAGGCCATCAGGATCATCGCGGCGCTCATCACACAGTGATTGATGTCTATCAGCTCCGCGTCGGAGAACGCCTGGTCGCGTGGCACGCCACGGCGACGGATGACCAGGTCACCGACACAGACGAGCCCTGTCAGCAGGAAAACGATCGTCAGGACGGGAACCCAGGGTGTCTCCAGCACGACTCTAGCTAGTACCACAGGTTCCACCGACGAACAACGTGACGATCAGGAAGGGCCAGCCGATGACCACCGTAGAAGCCGAGACACCGCCTCCCGGGGAGACGCCGCCCGAGGATGCGCCCTCGTCCCCGGCCCGGCCGCGGAAGACGAACTGGTTCGCCGCGTTCTGGCGCTGGCACTTCTACGGGTCAGTCCTCGTCATACCCGTACTCTTCTGCCTCGCCGTCAGTGGTATGACCTACATGTTCCGGGCAGAGGTGGACTCCCTCGCCCACCCCGGGGTACTGCAGGTGCCGGTGGCCGACGGCGCGCAACGGGCCGAGCTGTCCGCCCAGGAAGCGGCCGTCCGCGCGGATTTCCCGGACCGTCCCATCCTGTCCGTGCAGGACGGCACCGGCGACCGGGCGACCCTGTTCGTCGTCGGGCTCGACGACGGCAGCAGCACCAACATCTACGTCGACCCCTACACCTCCACCGTCACCGGCGAACTCAGCCAGGACCAGCTCATCTCCACCTGGGCCGAACGCGTCCACGGCGACCTGCTCATCGGCGACGGTGGCTTCGGCGACCGCATCGTCGAACTCGGTGCCTCCTGGGCGATCGTGCTGACGATCACCGGGTTCATCATCTTCTTCCTCGGCCGCCGTGCGCGCAGTGGCGCCGAAGCCAAGGGCAACCGCGGTGCCCGGCTCCGCAGCTACCACGCCCTCGTCGGGCTCCCCGTCGGCCTCGGCATCCTGCTGCTGGTCGTCTCCGGGCTGCCCTGGACCGGTGTGTGGGGTGCTCAGGCCCAGCAGATCGCCGTCAACTCCGGCTCCGGGCTGTGGGGCGCGGACCCCGGTGCCGAGTCCACCATCCGACAGCAGATCGAGGACAGCGATGGTCAGTCCGCACCCGCCGGGTGGGCCTCCGGCAACGCCCCGCAGGGCAGCAGCACCGGCGGCGGCACCCCGATCTCGATCGACCGGGCGGTCGACGCGGCCCAGACGCTGGGTGCCCCCGGGCCGTACCTCATCCTGTACCCGGAGGGCGAGACCGGGGTGTTCAGCGTGATGAGCAGCCAGTGGTACGACGTCGGTAACCCCGCCGAGTCCGACGTGACCCAGGAGACGACGATCCACGTCGACCAGTACAGCGGCGACGTGGTAGGCCAGTACGGCTACGACGACTACAGCGCGATGGCGAAGGTGGTCTCGCAGGGCATCGCCCTGCACGAAGGGCGCCGCCTCGGCACCTTCAACACGATCATGTCCACGCTGTTCTGCCTCGCCGTGATCTTCATGTGCGTCACCGGACCAATGATGTGGTGGACCCGTCGGGCCACGGCCTCCGGCCTCGCCGCACCGCGGGCGAAACTCCCCGTCTGGGGCAGCTGGGTACTGCTCGCCTCCATGGTCGCACTCGGCGTCTTCCTGCCCCTGTTCGGCCTGTCCCTGCTGGTCGTCCTGGCGCTGGACCAGTTCCTCATCCGCCGGGTGCCCGCGCTGAAGTCCTTCTTCGGCACGGTCTGAGCCGAACCGGCACCCCTCAGATCGATCCGGCGCCCCAGCTGGTGCGGCTCCGGTGGCCGTGACCCGGGTACGGGTCACGGCCACCGGGGCCTGGGGAGTGAGAAAACGCTAGTCGGCGGCGACCAGCCGGTAGGCGTTGATCACCGTCTGGGTGAACGTGTTGCCCTTGCGGTCCTCGGCACCGAACCGCAGCGACACGTAACCTTCGCTGTCCGGATGCTGGACCGTGGCCACCCAGCTGCGGCCGTCGGCACGCACCGGAGCCGGCAGCCAGGTGGTGCCGTCGTCGTAGGAGACCTCGACCGACAACGCGTCCAGGTTGACCGTGACCCCGGTCTGCCGGCGCACCGTCACCGGAATGTCGACCTGGTCGCCGGCCGGGGCGGCGCCGGCCTCGTCGACCGGCGGCGCCGGCCGGGCCACCATGACCGGCAGCCGCCGCCACTGATCGCCGTTGACCCGACCCGACTGGAAGGTCCAGGCCAGGCTCACCTCGGTGGCCAGGTCACCGGCGTCACGGGTTGCCGACGTCTCCAGCCGGTAGTCAGCCTGGCCGGGTGGCACGACGAAATAGCCGAAGCCACCGGTCTCCCACTCCTCGACCAGCTCGCCCGCACGGTAGAGCGCGGTGCGCTCAGTCAGTGCGATCGAACCGCCGGCGTGCCCGGCGGCGTCACCAAACAGCGGCACCTCCACCAGGATCTCGTCGCCGAGTCGGCTGGCCCAACCGGTCGGCGACGACGTCGCCGGCATCGCCGGGCCGAACGGCGGCAGGTTCCAGATGTCGGTGCGCCGGGCGCCGGCGGGGTAGGCGCGGGCCGGTGCGTACAGGAACGACACCGGTTCCAGCCAGTCGTCCTCCACCGAGTAGTTGGAGAAGTACAGGTCGGAGAACCAGGCCACCCGGTCGGTGCTGTACCACTCGATCCGTTCGCCTGGAACGCGCACCTCGGTCAGCTCGGTGAGCGCGCCCAACTTCGGGTCGTCGAACTCGGCGACGAGCAGCCGGTCGGAGACGTCACCGGTCGGGATGCCCCGGAAGTCCTGCCGGACCCGGGCCAGGTCACCCGCGGCGTAGTCGCGCTGGTACCCGGTGGGCAGCCGGCCGTCGAAGACCTCACTCAGCGCGTAGGCGAACGGGCTGTTCGCGTACCCGCCGTCGGGGTCCGGCTTGAACCACTGGTGGGAGATGGATGAGCCGAACGCAGGCGCCGGGTCGTCGCCGCCGAGCTGCTTCGACGACACCCCGTCGAATCCGGGGTACGCGGCACCGACGCCCGCCGGACCGCCGACGGTGTCGAAGCCGACGGTCACGTCGACGATCGCGGCGCGGGCGGCCGGTTGCGGCACGGTGGCCCGCACCGGTGCGGCCTGCCGGGCGTCCAGGGTGACAGTGGCCTCCGCAGCGACGGTGAGGCGCGGCTGGGCGAGGACGGCACTGCTGGTCGGCTCGCCCTCCTCGTCGAATTCATCGATCGTGGCGAACAGACCGTACTCGCCCTTGGGTAGTCGGGTCACCACGGTGCCGTCCTCGTGGTACGGGAAGTCGAAGTACGAGTTGTCCAGACCGACCAGTGCGGTCCAGTACGACTGGGCTGGTCCGCCGTCGACGTCGATGTGCGACACGGTCACGTCGTAGCTCTCGACCTCGCGGTGCACCCCGGCGGGGGTGACGACGCGGATCTGCCCGCCGGTGGCGACCAGTTGGCCGCTGTAGTAGCCGTCGGCGGCGGCGACACCGGTGTCGGCGGTGGCGTCGACGCTGGCCGTACCGCCGGCAGGCACCTCGACCTGCGCGGCGCTGGTGGTGAACATGCCGGCCGGCACCGACGCGCCCGCGGGTCCGGTGATCTCCCAGGCCAGGTCGAGGGTGACCGGCTCGGTGCCGTTGTTGCGGTAGGTCACGGTCCGGCTGATCGGCTCGTCGTCCTGGTGCGGCCAGAGGGCGCGGCCGTAGGAGATGCTGGCCGGTGCGGCGGTCACTGTCTGGGTGACGGCGCGGGCCACGTCGACCAGGCCGGCGCCCTGCTGGTACGCACCGGTGCCGGGGTGCGGCGCGGCGGACCCCATCAGGGCGGACTTGAACTGCTGCGCGGTCCACCCCTGCTGCTGTTGGGCGAGCAGCGCGACGGCGCCGGTGACGTGCGGCGCCGACATCGAGGTGCCCGGCGCGGAGACATAGTGCTCGTCGATCGGGACGTCGAGGGTGGTGCCCTCGGCGCGGGCGGCGACGATGTCGACACCGGGTGCGGTGATGTCGGGTTTGACGGCGTCGTCGCCGACCCGCGGGCCGCGGCTGGAGAAGTCGGCCAGCGAGCCGTCGCGGTCGACCGCGCCGACGGTCAGTGCCGCGTCGGCGCTGCCGGGTGACCCGACGGTACGGTCGGCGCCGGCGTTGCCGGCGGAGATGACGAACAGGGTGCCGGTCTGCTCGGTGAGGGTGTTGACCGCCTCCTCGAGGGGGTCGATCTCGGGTCCGTCGCCGCCGCCGATGCTGATGTTGACCACCGGGACCTGTTTGTCCACGGCGAACCAGTGCATCGCGTCGATCATCGCCGAGTCGTCGCACCAGGCCGCCGGGCAGACCTTCGCGGAGATGATCTTCGCGGCTGGGGCGACACCTTGGTACTTGCCGCCGGAGGCGGTGCCGCTGCCGGCGATGATCGAAGCGACGTGGGTGCCGTGGCCGGTAGTGTCGCCCTCCTCCGGCGCATCGGTGAAGTTACGCGTCTCGATGACGACGTCGGCCAGGTCGGGGTGTCCGGTGTCGACGCCGCTGTCCATGACGCCGACGGTGACGCCGGCACCGGTGAACCCGGCCCGGTGAGCGGCGGGTGCGCCGATCTGTGTGACGCTGCGGTCCAGCAGCATCTGCCGTTTGCCGTCCAGCCAGATCCGCTGGATACCGGTGTCGGTGCCACGGGCGGCCGGGCCGCCGGACACCATGGACCACAGATCGCCGATAGTGGCTTTGTCGGCGGTCACCGCCGCACCGTCGATCGCCGGCAGGTCACGCTGCACGTCGAGGCCATCGACGGCGAGCACGGCGGTGCCACGGGCGGCGACGTCGCCCCGCGCGGTGGTGACGATCAGCGGCAGGGTGTCCCGCGCGGCGTCGTGGTAGCCCCACTCGATCAACTTGGTGACGTTGAACAGTCGGCTGTCGAGTGTGCCGCGTTGGACCAGCTCGGCGGCGTCGCGTGGGACGACGTGCAGCTCCCCGTCGATCCGGTAGGTGCGGAACTGCATGCCGTCGCGACCCTCGCCCGGGCGCAGTGCAGCGGCGCCGGTACCGGTGACGGTGACCTGGTCGCCGGTGAGCAGGGTGACCGTGGCGCGCTGACCGGCCGGCGCCTGTCCGGCAGAGGTCCGACTGGCGCTGTCTCCGTCCGTCGGCGTGGCCCGGCCAGGTTGCCCCGGCCCGATCACGAGTACGGCGGCCAGTCCGGCCGCCACGAGTCTTCTCGAACGTGTCACCAATACCTCCCCATTGGACGTCTGTCAGGACGTCGGGCAGATGCGAAACGTCAGCGTTACACACCAGACCTTCAGGGCAACAGGCCTAAGGATGGCTTTCTGGGTCAATCCCGGGCAATCAGCCCGTTGGGCAACGGATCTGCGGTCACCCGGTCTGCCCGGCACCGGTTCCGGTGCGATCTGCGTTCCGGCACGACCTGCGTTCCGGCACGGACCCCGCCACAGCCGCTGAGGCTGACGTCAGCGACAACGAACCCTGGTTCTCGCAGGTCCGGCCGGGCTTGCGCGGGGTCACCGGAAGCGACGATGATCGGCGGACCAGATCCGGCCCGACAAGTGACGGGCGGGTTCGACAGCCCACGTCCTGATTTGAGATCATCGATTCTCGTGGAGACCGCTCAAGACCGCCCGTCCGCCCCCCGGCCCCCGCTGTGGCGGTTCCTGCGGCACGAATGGACCTTGGCCGTGCTCGGCGGACTGCTCCTCGCGGTGGTGCTGACCTGGCCCACCCTGCGACATCCCGCCAGCACCATCCCCGGCGACATCGCCGACCCCACCCTGCAGGCCTGGCAGGTGGCCTGGGGCGGGCACGCGCTGTCGACCGACCCGACCGGGCTCTGGCACTCCAACACGTTCTTCCCCGAGCGCTACACCTACGCGTACAGCGACACGCTCCTCGGCTACGCACCGGCCGGGATGATCGGCTCCGGCTTCGAAGCCGCGCTGATCCGCTACAACATCCTGTACGTGCTGCTGTACGCGTTGGCGTTCATCGGCGCGTACGCCCTGATCCGACAGCTCGGCGCGGGCCGGATCGGCGCGGCGGTGGCCGGGGTCGCGTGGGCCTTCGCCCCCTGGCGGCTGGCCCACTCCGGGCACATGAACATCCTCTCCACCGGTGGAATCGCGCTGTGTCTGGCGATGCTCGCCCGTGGCCACGGCTGGTCGTTGCGGCACGGCTACCGCCCCGAACGGCGCAGACCGGGCTGGGCCCTCGCCGGCTGGCTGGTCGCCGCCTGGCAGATCAGCCTCGGCTTCGGCATCGGACTGCCGCTGGTCTACTTCCTGCTCGCCGCCGGGATCGTCGCCGCCGGCGGCTACGGGATCTCCTGGTGGCGACACCGCCGCCGCCCGCCGTTCGGCCGACGGCTACTCGTCGCCGACGCCGTCGGCGGGGTGATCTTCGGCGCGGTCACCCTCGCGATCGCGGCGGCCTACTTCCACGTCGTCGAGCTCAACCCGCAGGCGGAGCGGAGCCTGGCCTGGACCGAGATGTTCTCCCCGCCGGTGGTCGGCCTGATCACCGCACCCGCCGAGTCCTGGCTGTGGGGAGAACGGCACGCCGGCACCCGGGAGCAGATCTTCTGGCCGCCGGAGATGACGCTGCTGCCCGGGGTGACGCTGATCGCCCTGGCCGCCGCCGGCCTGGTCGTCTCGTCGTTTCGGATTCGGCACCGGGTGGCGCTCACCGCCGGAGTCATCGGCACGGCGCTGCTCGCTCTCGGCGCCACGCTCGGCGGCGACGGCGACCCCGGCTACCTGACGCTGTCCAAGCACCTGCCGGGCTGGGACGCGCTGCGTACCCCGGGGCGGATGATGATCTGGACCAGCCTGCTCCTCGCGGTGCTGGCCGCCGGGGCGCTCACCGCCGCGGCCACGGCGCTGCGCCGGGCCGCCGCCGGATGGCCGCGGTGGTCCCGGCAGGCCGCCGGTGCCGTCCTGGCGATCCCGCTGGCGCTGGTGGTGGTCGAGGGAATGAACCGCACCGCCCATCCGCAGGTGCCCACCCCACCGGCCGCCTGGGGCCAGCTCACCGGGCCGGTACTGGTGCTGCCCAGCGACGCCGGCGCGTTCGAGTTGAACGTGATGCTGTGGACCACCGAGGGAGACTTCCCGCAGGTCGCCAACGGTCTGGCCGGTTTCGTCCCGGCCAGCCAGGAGCAGACCCGGGCGGTCACCGCGTTCTTCCCCGACCCGGCGAGCGTCGGATACCTGCGCGACCTGGGGGTGCGTACGGTGCTGGTGATGCCGGACCGGCTGATCGGCACACCGTGGGACGGGGTCGCCCAACGTCCGGTCGACGGGTTGGGCATCACCCGTGAGGAGATCGACGGTGTCCTCGTCTACCGACTCAACTGACCCTTCCGGTCCGGCCGGCCCGCCGGCCGAACCACCCGCGCCGGCCAGTCGGCCGCTGCGACTGTCGGTCGTGGTGCCCTGCTTCAACGAGGACGCCTCGCTGACCCGGCTGCACACGGCGGTGACCGCCGCGGTGACCGCGCTCGACGACGTCGAGATCGAGTACGTCTTCGTCGACGACGGCAGCACCGACGGCACCTTGGCCGAGCTGCGCCGGCTGGCGGCGGCCGACCCGGCCGTCCGGTATCTCGCGCTGAGCCGCAACTTCGGCAAGGAGTCGGCGATGCTCGCCGGGTTGGACCGGGCCAGCGGGGACGCCGTCATCGTGATGGACGCCGACCTGCAACACCCTCCACGCCTGCTGCCCGATATGGTCGCCCTGTACCGGCAGGGGTACGACCAGGTCATCGCGTGCCGCGACCGACGGGGTGACCGGTTCGTCCGTACCGTCGCGTCGCGGACGTTCTACCGGCTGATGAACCGCTGGGTGGACGTGCAACTGCTCGACGGTGCGGGCGACTTCCGGCTGCTGTCCCGCCGGGCGGTCGACGCGCTGCGGGCCATGCCCGAGTACAACAGGTTCTCCAAAGGCCTCTACTCGTGGATCGGGTTCAACACGGTGGTGTTCGCGTACCCGAACGAGGCCCGCGCCGACGGTGGCAGCCGCTGGAGTTTCCGGTCCCTGTTGAACTACGCGTTCGACGGGCTGCTGTCGTTCAACGACCGGCCGCTGCGGTCGGCGATCTACGCCGGCATGGGGCTCACGTTCATCGCCGTGGCGTATGCGGCCTGGGTGGTCGCGGCGGCGCTGATCCGGGGGATCGACGCCCCCGGCTACACCACGATCATCGTCAGCGTCATCGGTCTCGGCGGTATCCAGATGATGATCCTCGGCGTGATCGGCGAGTACATCGGCCGGATCTACTACGAGACGAAGCGCCGACCCCGTTACCTGGTCATGGAGTCCGACGGGGCCGGTGGTACGCCGCAGGTGCCGACACCTCGGCGGGAGACGGCTGTCCCCGGCCCGGCGGCCGACCCGGAATGATCCGGCGGGCGGGGTCGTTGTGCATGGTCGCGCCACGCACTCCGGCCTGCGGCAGCCCGGCACATGCCGCCCGGGCCACCAGGCCCAGGCCCGTAGCCGGTAGGCACCGGCCGGGCGGCCCGGCGGGTGGGCCC
>NZ_JBHMIP010000027.1:0-97180 GCF_048060245.1 Micromonospora sp. LOL_014 | reverse complement strand
AGGAGGGCCCGGCCGATGGTGGGGCGAATCCGGCTGGGCGGGACGGTGGTGCTGACGGCGGCGCTGGTCCGAAGGCGCAGGAGGGCCCGGCCGATGGTGGGGCGAATCCGGCTGGGCGGGACGGTGGTGCTGACGGCGGGGCGAACCGGCGTTGACCCAGTTGCCCACGGCGTCGCGCGGTACCGGCACCGGCGGACCTGAACCTCCCGACCGGCTGCGGATCGCCGCGACGCCACCGGGCCCGCCGGGCGGTGCGGACCCGTCCCGCCGCCCGGCGGCGCTGACCCGGTGTGTTGCCGTCGCCCCGGCGACCTTCGCAGATGTCTACTGGGGGCGTAGACCGCTGCTGTCCCGCGCCGTCGATTTGGCCGGCCCCGCCGGATTCACCGATTTGCTCGATCGCCCTGCGGCCGACCAACTGCTGAGCCGGCACGGCCTGCGTACCCCGTTCCTCCGGGTGGCCCGGGACGGCGAGGTGTTCGCGGAACCCACCTACACCGGCGGTGCCGGTGCCGGTGCCGAGATCGACGACCAGGTGCTCGACGAGCGGGTGTTGGGCCTGTACGCGGACGGCGCTACCCTGGTTCTGCAGGGCCTGCACCGGCTCTGGCCACCGATCATCTCGTTCGTCGGCGAGTTGTCCACCATGCTGGGCCAGCCGTTGCAGGCGAACGCCTACCTCACCCCGGCCGGCAGCCGTGGGTTCGCCACCCACTACGACACCCACGACGTGTTCGTCCTGCAGACCGAGGGCCGCAAGCGGTGGCAGGTGCACGATCCGGTACTGATCGATCCGCTGCCTCAGCAGACCTGGTCGGGCCGGGCCGACGAGGTAGCCGCCCGGTCCGAGGCCGCACCTGCGCTGGACGTCGTGCTCGGCCCTGGCGATGCTCTCTACCTGCCTCGAGGCTGGCTGCACAGCGCCACCGCGCAGCAGGAGAGCTCGATCCACCTCACCGTCGGGGTCCGCGCGTTCACCCGCTATTCGCTGGTCGAGGCGCTGCTCGAGCTCGCCGTGACCGAGCCCCGGCTGCGCACCTCGCTGCCGTTCGGCACCGACCCGGGCGAACCGGCCGGGATCGCCTCGGAGCTGACCGCAACGGCGGCGGTACTGCGTGACTGGTTGGCCTCCGTCGAGCCCGGCCAGGTCGCGGCGCGGATGCGCCGTCGGGCCTGGTCGGCGGTCCGCCCGGCCCCACTGCCCCCACTGCAGCAGGCGGACCGGATCCGGACGCTGACCGTCGACGACGTCATCAGCCGCCGACCCGGGTTGCGCTGGCGGCTCACCTCGCAGTCGGACGACCGGGTCACCCTGCAGATCTTCGACCGTGCGGTGGAGTTTCCGGGTAGGTGCGTTCCGGCCCTGCGGACGGTGCTGGACACCGCCGGTGTCCGGGTCGGTGATCTGCCCGGGCTGGACACCACCGCCGACCAGCTGGTGCTGGCCCGCCGTCTGCTGCGCGAAGCGGTCGCGGTCGCCGAATGACCACCGGGGCCGGGCGTCGGCTGGTCAGCCCAGTCCGGTCAGCAGGGCGGCGGTCGTTGCCAGGCCGGCGACCAGGACGATCGACACGGTACGCAGGTCGAGCACCGCGTGCCGGCGGTCGGCCAGCGCCTTGGCCGGACCCAGCCCGAGTAGCGGACCGACCAAGGTGACCACGAGCGCGATCACCGGCATCCCGACCGCCAGGTCGCCGCCGTAGCGCTGGCCAGCCCATCGCGCGGCGGTGGACAGCCCGAACGCGGCGGCGGCTCCGGCGGCGCCGAACACCGCCAGCACCGGATACGCCGACCGGGGCAGGGGGCCCACGTCGTTGGACCGCTCGACCAAAGCGCGGGCGGCCGCGAGCCAGTGCTCCGGATCGTCGTCGACGGCGGTACCCGGGGGCGTCGGCAGTGGCGGCGGGAGGCCGCCGAGCCGTCCGGCCAAAGGCCCGAACCGGTGACCGATCTCGGTCCAGATGTCGGCGGCCACCCGGTCGACGTCCGCCAGCTCCCGGCCTGCCTGATCGTGGAGCTGGTGCAGCTCCGCCAGGTCGGCCTCCACCTCAGCCACCGCGGTCTGCGCGCCGTCGCACCGTTGCGCGTACCACTGCTGCGCTTCGTCCCGGCGGTTCTGCAGCGCGGCGGCGAGTTCGGCGAGCCGGCGCATCAGCTCGGGGTAGGAGGCGTCCATCAGGTCAGCCCGTACGGGATGATGACCTCTGCGCTGCGGTGCACCGTTCGGTCGAAGAACAGCGCCCGCCACGGCCGGGGATACCAGGCCGGGCCGCCGGCCCGGGGGTACAGCGGCGGTCCGAGGTCGGAGCCGTGCACGTCCAACGCCACCCAGGCGCCAATCTGGTCGGTCCGTGAGCCGACCCCGCCGAGATCGTCGCGCATCCGGGCCACCCCGCGCCACCAGCCCAGCACGTGGGTGTGCCGCTCCGGCCCGAGATGCAGCACCCGGCGGAGCCGGTCCAGGCCGGAGCGGCCGGCGAACTTCGCCGCCAGCCGCCCGGCGGCGGCGTCGACCGCGTACAGCACCAGGAAGTGTGGGCGGACCGGACCGTCCAGCACGTCACCGGAGAGCCGGTCGGCGGTGTCCGCGAGCAGCCCGCCGACGGTATCCAGGTCGTACAGTCCGGTGCCGGCCGGCAACGCCGCGTGTAGCCGGTGGGCGGCTGCCTCCGCGTCCGGATCCAGACAGGCGACGTCGAACCGCGCCGCGCCGGGCGGGTACTGCCGGGCCAGCGACCGGGCACCGGCGTCGAGCAGGGCGCACGCCTCGTCCACCCGGGTGCCCAGTACCGCGAGATTACGTCCGGGTGCCCGGGCCAGGCTGAGCCGGGCGGAGCGGGCCAGTACGTCGATCGTCTCGCCGAGCAACGCCACCGGTACGCGCGGTCCGTCGCCGTCGGCGACCAGTGCCTGGTAGTCCGGTGCCTCGGCCAGCCGGGGCACCACGTCGCCGTCGAACAGCCGCGGCGTGGGCAGGTCGGCGGGCCGCCGTCGCCACAGCCGGTGTTGCAGCTCCTGCCAGGTGTCCCGGTCGCTGGCCGGCGGAACCCGGACAATCTGGTTGGCCTCCGTTGCCCCGGACTCGGCGTTGACCACGGCGTGATGGCGGGGCAGTGACTCCGCTGCGGTGTTGGTCTCCGGCAGAACGCGGCGCGCCTTCGGTAGCGCGATCCGTAGTGCGAACTGGGCGATCAGCGCGGTACGCCCCCACAGCGCCTGGATACCGGAGACGTCCTGGGACGCCAGGATCAGGTGGATGCCCTGTGACCGGCCCCGCCGGGCCAGGTCCTCCAGCAGCGTCGCGGCCTCGGTGGCCAGCGCGTCGTTGCCGGCGAGCAGCACCTGGAACTCGTCGATCACCGCCACGATGCGCGGCCACCGGCCCTGTGGGTCCTCGGCGCGCAGCTCCGCCAGCTTCGTCACCTCGTGGCGTTTGGCGGCGTCGGCCCGCTGCCGCAGTTGCGCACCGAGGAAGTTCAGCATCGCCAGACCGAACTCCCGGTCGGTGTTGACGTTCACCCCGACCAGCCGGACATGCGGCAGGAAGCTGGGGTCCCGCCGGCCCGGCGCGAACCGGGCAAAGGACACCCCCTCCTTGAAGTCCAGCAGATAGAACTCCAGCTCGGTGGGGGAGTAGCGGGCGGCTAGGGCACCGATCCACGCGTAGATCAGGTTGGTCTTTCCGGTACCGGACGGCCCACCGATCAGCGCGTGCGGCGGATAGTCGCTCAACGTCACCGTCACCGGCCGGCCCTGTGGGCTGTCGCCGACCGGCGCGGTCAGCCCGGCGGTGGCGTCCTCGGTCCATTCCTGTTCGGGCAGCAGATCGCTGAATACCGCCGGAACCGGGCCGGCGGCGACTGCGGCGGCGATCTCCCGGCAGGTACGAGTGACCAGCTCGGCCGGCGGCGGCGGGTCGATCCGCACCGGTAGCTGCGGATAGCCGCTGACCCGAGCCGTGCCGCCAGAGACCGACACGGTGGTCACGGTGGGCGCGGCGCTGAGCCCGACACCGCGGACGATCAGATGGACGCCGCAGGCGGCACCGGCGCGGGTGATCCGGTCCAGCTGAGCCCGTTCGTGCCGGGACAGCTCCTCCCCGGGCCCGCCGAGCAGGACGGCGATCCGCCACGGCTCCGGCCGTCGGCCGGTGGCCGTCGCCAGTTCGCTCAGCGATCGGAACTCCCCGGCCAGCACCTTCTCGTTGATCCGGCGGATGTGGTCGACCAGCTCGTCCAGGTGCCGGCTCAACCCACCGGGGCCGGCGAAGGTGAGCAGGCCGGGTCCGGCCAGCGGGGCGAAACCGGCGAGGCCGCCACCGAGCTGTTCCGGGTCGTAGCCGGTCAGCCGGACGGTGCCGGGCGCGGTACGGCCGAGGATCCGCAGCAGCAGCGCGGACAGCACGGCGTCACACCCCGCTCGGTCGGCGCCGTTTAGCGCCACGTGGCCGTGGTCCAGGACCGCGACGAGCGCGGGTACGGCGGGACCTCCGGCCAGCCCGGTCAGGCCGATCCGGGCAGCTCCTGGCGCTTCCGTGCGCGTCGCCGGAGCAGGACGCCACCGGGCCCAGTCAGCGGCGGCGGCTCCTGGTGCCGCCCGGTTCACCGCCGCGACGGCTCGCCGGGCGGTCACCGCTATCTGATCGCGGTACTGCTCGGCGAGGTCGGCGAGCCGGCGGTCGCGGTGCGCTGCGGCTCGGTGCGGCACCTGCTCGGCTGCCCTGCGTACCCGCTTGAGCTGCTGTTGCGCCGCGGCGATGTCCTGTTCGACGTCGTCGAGTCGGTTGCGGGCCGCCGCGCGGGCATGACCGAGCGCCCGGCGGACCGCGGCTACCAGCTCGGCCCGCGCGTCAGGCATCGCGCCCCCGCAGCGGTCGGGGCTGCTCCGGGCGCAGCGTCTGCGGCTCGCGGTCGAGCAGCCGTAGCAGTACGCCGGTGAGTACCGCGCCGGCGACCGCCGAATCGGCCGGGTGTGGCGGAGCCGGGGGCTGCCCGGCCTGTTCATCGTCGGCCCGGTGAACGTCGCCGCGCCGCTCGTCGGCCGGCACCCGGCAGATCCGGGCGAACAGGGTCGACAGCACCGAGTCCGGCATGCCGGGTAGCAGCTCGCGTACCTGTCGGGTGGTGGCGGAGGCGAGCCGACGCAGGTCCTCGGCCTGCGGCTCGTGGTCCAGCAGGTCCCCGGCGAGCCGGTGCAGCAGCGGTGGGGTGACCGCGGCGAGATTCAGCCCGGTCGGCGCGGCCGCCGCGGCGAGGTCGCGGTGCAGTCCGGCCCGGTCCTCCCGACGGACCGCCGTCGCGACCCTGCGCAGCAGTTCGGCGGTGTCTGTGGCGGCGTCCGGCCCTGGCCCGACCCCGGACTCCCGGTCGGTCAGCTCCGCGACCCGGGCGGCCCACCAGTTGCCGAGCTCGGGCGCGGCAGGCGCGCTCGTCCGTCCGGTGCCGTCCGGTGCCGCTGTCGGGTCCCGGTCGCTGTCCAGCGCCGCCCGCCACCCGCCGTCGCCCCCCGACGCCGGGCCGGCGCCGAAGCCGATCGCCGCCAGGTAGTCGTCCACTGACTGCGCAGCGACCCGCATCGCGTGGCCGGCCTGCTCCGCGTGTTCGGTGGCGCCGGCGAGCTGCGGCACTGCCAGCGGGTCCGCCGACTCCTGGCGGACCCAGATGAGCAGCTCGGTCGCGGCGCGCAGCCGCTGCACCGCGACCGCGAGCTGGCCCACCGGCAGGTCGTCGGTGGCCGCCCGGACCCGGGCGGCGAAATTCTCGGCGAGGGACATTGGTGACTACAGCGTCGCGGAGTACGTTTGCGCCTGTTCGACGGCGGCGAGTGTGGCGGCGAGGCACTCCTCGAGCTCGGAGCTGGCCTGGAACAGGGCGGCCTGGGCCGCTCCGACCGCCTCGTGGCCGCTGCCCTCGAAGGCGGCCGCCAGGCTCTGCTGCGCCTCGGCGATCTTCTCGCTGGCGGCTTGGACGGCAGCCTGGCCCTCCGACACCTGCATTATCGCGGCTTCGATGGCGGACTTGACCTCGGCGACACTCGCCACGGGCGAAACCTCCTCAAGCGGCTGGAAGGCTCTATTAGAGCCTACCGCTGGTGGGTGGTTGCTGCCCGGCTGTCTGGTCCCGCAGATAGGCTGGTCCGCAGCGACCGTCCGGCCGCCGGCGCTTAGCCCGTGTGAGCTGGGCAACTGCCGGTGGCGGATCAGGTATTCAGGCTGAATACCGGTCAGAAGTCCGACACCGGATCGGTCAGCTGCCTGGTCAGCCATCGGGGTCCGCGTATCTGCGCGCCCACTTCGGCGACCCGGTCCGTCAACCGGCGGTCGGCCGTGACGACTACCACCCGCCGGTCCGGTCCGCCCTCGGCGGCGATCTCGACAATCAGATCGTCCCCCGACCCGGGAGCCACGCCGATCCGTACCCCGTCGGTCGGCGGCAGACCACGGGCCGCCCCCTCCACCACCAGGACCACCTCCAGCGGGCCGGTCAGCTCGGGGAGTCCCCGGTCGGCGACGCCGACCAGTTGATTACGCAGCCGGGCGGCCGCCGCCATCCGGTCGCGCCACCAACCGTCGGGTCGGGAGCCGACCACGTTCGCGCCGTCCACGATCAGCAGAGTCCGCATCCGGCAAGCCTGCCAGCATGCGCGGCCGTGGACCCGGCACCCCGGCCGGCCGCCCCAATCCCGACCCACGTGCCGGTACCTCGGCGGCATGCGGGGTGGTTCCGGACGTCGCTCGTCGACCGGGACGTTTGGCCCGGGGCGGCCCGGGTAGCCACAGTCCGGTTCACAGCCGGCGGGGGCGAAACGGCGAGGGGGCGCGCAGATGAGTGACGGACCGTACGGCCCGGGAGGGCTCGGCACCGATCCCTGGGAGGACCTGCTGGCCCGGTTTCTCACCGGCGGCGAGCCCCGGTTGCCGGTGCACCGGGTCGACATCACCCGGCTAATGAGTGGCGATGCCCGTGACCTGCTCACCGCCGCCGCCCGGCGGGCGGCCCAGGCCGGCACCAGCGACCTGGACACCGATCACCTGCTCTGGGCGGCGTTGCAGCGTCAACCGCTGCGGGAGCTGGTCCGCCGGGCCGGGGCCGACCCGAACGGGCTGCTCGCCGAGTTGGGCGGACCGGCGGCCGGCCGGGGCGAGGTACCGGCCAACCTCTCGCTGACCCCGGCGGCGAAACGTGCACTACTGGACGCGCACCAGCTCTCCCGGGCCACCGGCGCGACCTACATCGGACCCGAGCACGTGCTGATGGCGCTGGCGGTCAACCCGGAGTCGGCCGCCGGGCGGATGCTCGCGGCCGGCCACGTCGAACCCCGGTCGCTGCAGAACGCCAGCGCCGAACGCGGCGGTGCGGCCAAGCCGCGGACGGCCCGCGGGACCCCGACCCTCGACCAGTACGGGCAGGATCTGACCGAACTCGCCGCTCAGGGGGCGATCGACCCGGTCGTCGGCCGGGGTGAGGAGATCGAGCAGGCCGTGGAGATCCTGTCCCGGCGGACCAAGAACAACCCGGTGCTGATCGGGGAGGCCGGGGTCGGCAAGACCGCGATTGTGGAAGGACTGGCGCAGCGCATCGTCGACGGGGACGTCCCCCAGACGCTGATCGGCAAGCGGGTGGTGCAGCTGGATCTCGCCGGGCTGGTCGCCGGTACCCGGTACCGCGGCGACTTCGAGGAACGGCTGAAGAAGGTCATCGACGAGATCCGTAACCACGGCGACGACCTCATCGTCTTCCTCGACGAGCTGCACACCCTGGTCGGGGCGGGCGGCGGCGGCACCGAAGGGTCGATGGACGCCAGCAACATGCTGAAACCTGCGTTGTCCCGAGGCCAACTGCGGGTGGTCGGCGCGACCACGCTGGACGAGTACCGGCGCAACATCGAAAAGGACGCCGCGTTGGCCCGGCGGTTCCAACCGGTCCTGGTGCCCGAGCCGACCGTGGCGGACACCATCGCGATCCTGCACGGTCTGCGGGACCGCTATGAGGCGCATCACCAGGTGCGGTTCACTGACGACGCGTTGCTGTCGGCGGCGGAACTCGCCGACCGCTACATCAGCGACCGTTTCCTGCCGGACAAGGCGATCGACCTGATCGACCAGGCCGGCGCCCGGGTCCGGCTGCGCACCCGCACACCGGCCGCCGACGTACGGGACCTGGAACGGCAGCTCGAGCAGTTGCACCGGGACAAGGCTCAGGCAGTCGCCGACGAACAGTACGAACGGGCGTCCGGCCTGCGGGACCAGTTGACGCAGGTGCAACAGCGGATCGAGACGGCCCGCAGCCCGGACAGCGCCGGGGTGCCCCAGGTCAGCATCGAGGAGATCGCCGAGGTGGTATCCCGGTCCACCGGCATTCCGGTCAGCCAGCTCACCGAGGAGGAGCGGGACCGGTTGCTGCGGCTGGAGGGCGAACTGCACCAACGGGTGGTCGGCCAGGACGACGCGGTCACCGCGGTCGCCGAGGCGGTCCGTCGCTCGCGGGCCGGGCTGGGAGACCCGGACCGGCCGGTCGGCAGTTTCCTGTTCCTCGGACCCACCGGCGTCGGCAAGACGGAGCTTGCCCGGGCCCTCGCGGCGGCCCTGTTCGGTGACGCCGACCGGATGGTCCGACTCGACATGAGCGAGTTCCAGGAACGGCACACGGTAAGTCGACTGGTCGGGGCACCGCCCGGGTACGTCGGCTACGAGGAGGCCGGCCAGCTGACCGAGGCGGTTCGCCGACGACCGTACGCGGTGGTGCTGCTCGACGAGATCGAGAAGGCGCACGTCGACGTGTTCAACGTATTGCTGCAGCTGATCGACGACGGCCGGCTGACCGACAGCCAGGGCCGGACGGTCAACTTCCGTAACGTGGTTCTGATCATGACGAGCAATCTCGGCTCGGAGCTGATCACCGGCGGCGGCCGCAGCGTCGGCTTTGGTGGGACGGACGGCGACAGCCCTGACGACGACCTGCGCGAGCGCCTGCTGCGCCGGCTGCAGGAGGACTTCCGTCCGGAGTTCCTCAACCGGATCGACGAGATCATCATCTTCCGGCAACTGGCCCAGCAGCAGCTGCGCCAGATCACCGATCTGCTGCTGGAGGAGACCCGCCGGCGGCTGCATGCCCAGGACATCGCCGTGGAGGTCACCGATGCGGCGGCCGACTGGATAGCCGAAGCCGGATACCAGCCGGAGTTCGGCGCGCGGCCGATGCGTCGGACGATCCAGCGGGAGGTCGACAACCAACTGTCCCGGTTGCTGCTCGACGGCACGTTGGCGGCGGGGCAACGGGTCACCGTCGACGCGCGGGACGGTGGTCTGCGGTTCGATGTCGTCAGCGCGGCCGAAGGGAGGAGACGATCATGAGTCAACCTGAGGAACAACGTGAGAAGTCCGCGAAGACCGACGAGGTGCTGGCCCGGAACAGCCCGCTGGACACCGGGACCGGACCCGGCGCCGTCCTGGCGGACACCGATGTGCGCCCGGAACCGGCCGGTACACAGACCCGGGCCGACTCCGACGATCCGGTGAGCAGCACCGAGCCCCCCGACTGACTGTCAAGGTGAGGAGGTTGTCGATGGCGGCGTACCGGCGTACCGACACCGACACTGATCAGTTGTGGAACGAGTTCCACGCGTACGTGAACATTAGTTCGGAACAGCTGCGTGACTGGCTGCTGACCGAGGCGTCCGGCGAACAAGCGTTCGTCGGACCCGGCGTCGACCTGCCGCAGCCCGGTGGTGCCGTACTGGCGGTGCTGGGCAAACGGCGGGTGGATCTGACCGAACCGGACCGGCAGGTGATGGCGCGGGTCGTCGAGGAGATCCGGGACCTGCTCGCCAGCCGTCCGGCGGCGGGCGCGGCGGACGACCGGTGGCGGCGGGCGCTGCTTGACCTGGGGCACGATCCGCTGCGCGTCGACGCGGACACGGCGGGCTGACCAGTCACCTCCACCTGGCGCACGCCGACGGCGGGTCCCGTTCCCGGTACCCGCCGTCGGGGTGTGGCTCTGCCGGTTCGTCTCCCGGCCCGACCGGCTCGGCCGGGAGACGAACGGCTACGGCCGGGTGATGCCGAGCGAGTAGCTGCCCGAACCGCTGTACGCGTGGACCACGTACCGGTAGTAGCCGGAGGAGCCGCTGTAGGTCAGCGTCTCATCCGGACCGGGGCTGGTGCCGCTGGCCACGCTGACCCAGCTGCTGCCGCTCCACCGCTGCAGGTACAGGTCGAAGTCGCGGCTGGTCGGCCCGTCCAGGCAGGCCCGGTGGGTGCCGGAGCCGGCGCTGAAGTAGCTGCCGTTGGGTTGGATCTGGGTGCCGCCGGAGGAGAGCGAACCGGTGTAGGTGTTCTGGTAGCCGCTGCAGGTTCCGCTGCCCGGCGGCGGGGTGGTCGGCGGGTTGCCGCCACCGCCGGTCCGCAGCGTGAGGCCGTACACCGAGAGGATCTCGTTGACCGGCTGGAAGTAGGTGGTGCCGCCGGTCGAGCAGTTGCCCGAACCGCCGGAGGTGACCCCCTGGGCCTGCTGGCCGGAGAGCCACGACCCACCGGAGTCTCCGGGCTCGGCGCAGGCGTTGGTCCGGGTCAGGCCGGACACTTGGCCCTGCGGGTAGTTCACCGTCGAGTTCTTGGCCTGGATGGTGCCGCAGCGCCAACCGGTGGTGGATCCGGACCGGCAAACCGACGCGCCGACCGCCGCCTCGGCCGAGCCGGCGACCGTGACGTTGCCGCCGCTGTAGTTGTTCACCCACGGCTGCGGCGTCCAGTTCGAGTTGGTCTGTACCCAGGCGTAGTCGTTGCCGGGGAACGACGACCCACGGAAGGTGCCCTGCGACACCTGGTTGTAGCCCTGGGTGGCGGTGCCCACGCTGCCGCAGTGCCCGGCGGTGACGAACCCGCCGGTCACCGAGAAGCCGACCGAGCAGCGCCCGCCCATGTAGTAGGCGTCGCCGCCCCGGACGTCGTACAAGGTGGTCGGCGTCTCATCGGTGCGCACGACCCGTACCGCGTCCGCCGCTGCGCCGCTGCCGGCGACGAAGCTCTCGGCCACCGAGATGTCGCCGCGGGCCAGCACCACCACGGCGTTGGTAGCCACGTCGACGTACCAGCCGGCGACGGCGTTCGCCGGCGCCTTCGCCGCGGTGCGGTCGAGCTTGGCCTTGACCCGGTCGAGTTCGGCCGCGCTGCGGTCGACCACCTTGACCTTCGCGCCGGCGGCGGTCACCGCGGCGGCCTGGGCCGAGTCGGTGACCGCCACGGTCAGCGTGCCGCCGTCGGGGGACAGCCACGCCCCGCCGAAATCGGTGCCGAGGGTGGCACGCAACATTGCTTCCTTCTTGTTGGCGCTGGCCTCCTTGGCGATCCGGACCCGCGCCTGGTCTGCGGTAAGGCCCAGGTCACGCTGCATCGCCGCGAGCATTCCGGGTGCGGCCGCGTCGGCGGCCGGCTGGGCGACCGGCCCGGCGCTGGGTGCTGCCATGGCGGGCATCGCGGCCAGACCGGCCGCGCCCAGTGGCAGGACGGCGGCTGCGGTGGCCGCGATCAGTGCTCGTCTCATCTGCTCCCCTGACGATTGAACGGGAAGTGACTCCGGCGGGGGCCAGGGATCGCCTGGCGGAGCCGACCGGAGGCACGTGGCACCCCGACGTCTCCGATACCGACGGGGGCCGGAGCCCGAACGGTCCGCCGGTCGTGGTGCGCCGTCGGGCCCGGATGTCGGTGTTCGGGGTAACGTTGAGTTGCTGTCAACTTAATGGCGGTCTATGTCAGCAGGCAGATACCAGCTGGCTCATACCGTCACAGCGATCGGTCGGGGCGGAGTGGGGCCGGTCGGGGAGAGGCAGGCCCGGTCAGCCCGGTCAGCCGTCCGAAACCGGGATGCCGGCCAGGCTCTGCGCCCCGAATCCGGGGTTGTCGGCGAGCCAGCCGAGATACTGCGGGTTGCGCCCCAGCGAGTCGGTGTACGCCGTGGTTGCGTGGGTGAACACCCGGTCGGCGAGGGCGGCGGCGGTCGCGTCCGGGTGCCAGCCCAGCAGCAGCCGCCAGCGCAGCGGCGCGCCGGCCAACGGTCGGGTCACCAGCCCGCTGATCGGCCGGAATGTCGCCTGGCACAGGGCGATGGCCTCGCCGGACTCGACCAGGTCGACACAGCCGCGGATGTCGGTCTCGTACATCTTGCGGGGGGTGAACCCGGACCGTGCGCAGGCGGCGGCGAAGCAGTCGCCGAAGCATCCGTCGCCGGGCGCGGCGACCCACTGCTCGTCGGCGAGCATGCCGAGCTCGATCTCTGGGCGGTGCGCCAGCGGGTGGGTCTCGGGCAACAGGACGAAGATCGCGTCGACGGCGACTGCCCGCCACGCCAAACCGAACTCAGCCGATGGGGTGGCGTCGCCGCACACCCCGGTGAGCGCGTAGTCCAGTCGACCGCTGAGCACCATCTGGGCGAGCTCGTCGACGTACCAGGAGGCGTAGGTGCTGATCTGCGCCTGCGGCTGGTCGGCGGCGAGCCGGTGTACCAGGCCACCCAGGATCGGGCTGTTGACCCCGCCGAGCCGGAACCTGCTCATCACGCTGCCCGTGCCGGCCAGCCGGGCCGCTTCGTTCTGCAGCCCCTTCATCGCCGGCAGCAGCACCCGGGCCCGGGCCAGGACCAGTTCGCCCAGTGCGGTCGGCCGGGCACCCCGTCGGTCGCGCTCGAACAAGGGCCCACCGAGAGTCCGTTCGATCCGTTGCAGTTGCGCGGTGAGTGCGGGCTGCGCCAACCCCAACATGGAGGCCGCCTTGGTGACGCTTCCCGTCTCCGCGATGGCGCAGACAACCCGCAGGTGCCGCAGCTCCAGGTTCATAACGTGACGGTAGGACCAGAACGGGATCGACGGGAAGACCTTCGATGCGGGAAACGTTCTCCGACATCAATATGAAGCAGAACTGAACGGACATTTCGGACTAGCCGTCGCGGCCGACCCGCGTCGCCGTCAGATCCTCGGGATAGGCGGCACGGCCGGACAGCAGATCCCGGGTCTTGTCCAGCACCCCCAGCGCCGGGTTCACCACCCGGTTCCACGGCGGCCGCAGCGGTCCGTCGCGATGCCCTGCGAATGGGGCGGTACCCCCATGCCGTCGTCGAAACCGTGGGGCGTGCCGCCGCGGGGCTGGGGCAGCGGCCGGACGGCTGGTAAGAAGAACCGCATGACTGCACCCTCCCCGCCGCCGGCGCCGACCGACGAGGTCGTGCGGATCTGCCGCGACCTGCTGCGGATCGACACCACCAACACCGGTGACCCGCTGACCAGCGTCGGTGAACGGGTCGCCGCGGAGTACGTCGCCGACCAGCTCGCCGAGGTCGGCGTCACCAGCACCATCGTCGAGTCCGCACCCGGCCGGGCCAGCCTGGTCGCCCGCATCTCCGGTACCGACCCGTCCCGCGGGGCGCTGCTCGTGCACGGCCACCTCGACGTGGTCCCGGCCGACGCATCCGAATGGTCGGTCCCGCCGTTCGCCGGCGAGTTGCGCGACGGCTACCTGTGGGGCCGTGGGGCGATCGACATGAAGGACTTCGACGCGATGGTGCTCGCCGTGGTCCGTGACTGGCAGCGCAGCGGGACCCGGCCACCGCGCGACATCGTACTGGCCTTCACCGCCGACGAGGAGGCTGGCGGCCGGTACGGCGCCCACCACCTGGTGCAGCGGCACTCCGGGCTGTTCGACGGCTGCACCGAGGCGATCGGCGAGGTCGGCGGCTTCTCCTACACGGTGAGTGACGACCTGCGGCTGTATCTGATCGAGACGGCGGAGAAGGGCATCAACTGGCTGCGGCTGCACACCCGGGGCCGTCCCGGACACGGCTCGATGATGCACGACGACAACGCGGTGACGGCGTTGTGCGAGGCGGTGGCAAGGCTTGGCCGACACAGTTTCCCGATCGTCGTCACCCCGACCGTGCGGGACTTCCTGGCCGAGGTCTCCGACCTGCTCGGCATCGAGTTCGACCCGGACGACCCGGAGTCGACGATCGCCAAGCTGGGGCCGATCGCGAACATCATCGGTGCCACGGTCCGTAACACCGCCAATCCGACCCGGCTGGACGCCGGATACAAGGAGAACGTCATCCCCGGTCGAGCCAGTGCCACCATTGACTGCCGGGTGCTGCCCGGCCAGGAGACCCAGTTCCTGGCCGAGCTCCGCCAGCTGATCGGCCCGGATGTGGCGATCGAACACGTGGAGCGGCAGCCGGCGATCGAGACGACCTTTGACGGTGCGCTGGTCGACGCGATGGCCGCCGCGCTGCGCCACGCCGACCCGGGTGCCCGGACGGTGCCGTACATGCTCTCCGGCGGCACCGACGCCAAGGCGTTTCGCCAACTCGGCATCCGATGCTTCGGGTTCACCCCGCTACGGCTGCCGGCAGAGTTGAACTTCTCTGCGCTGTTCCATGGCATCGACGAGCGGGTCCCGGTCGAGGGGCTACAGTTCGGCGTGCATGTGCTCGACCGCTTCTTGCGCCAGAGCTGACCGCCGGCGCCCCATCGACGGTGAAGGGAATTTCATCCGCATGACCGACCAGCACACCGACCTCGACGCCGCGCTGGAGCAGGTGTTCCAGGCTGCCCGGGCACATCTGGCCACGGTCAAGGCCGCCGACGGCCGAATCGACGACGACGCCGTCTGGCAGGCGTACGTGGCGCTCAACAACGCGTCGTACGCGTACGACGAGCAGTTGCTGGACGCCTTCGGTGAGGTGACACCCTGGGACGTCGAGTCGATCGATCCGCAGGAGGCGGACGAACGGTTCGGTGTCGGTGCCGGCGGTGTCGACGGCGACGAGCCGGCCGACCCGCACCCGCAGGTCGTCTCGGTACGCCAGCGTCGTGACTACCGGGTGCCGTCGGTCGCCGCGCTGGTCCGCATCGCCGACGCGGCCCGCCGCCAGGGCAGCCCGTCCGCCGAGGAGGCAGAGCCGGTCGGTGGCGTCGGAGAGGCGGTGCTCGAGCTGCTGCAGGCCGGCGACGGCTCACTCGGCGCGCTGGACATCCCGGAGCTGGAACCGCTCGACGGCGTGGTCATGGTGCACGAGGTCACCACGCCGCTGGATCCGGAGGCGTTCAGCGACGGCGATGTCGATGGACCGTTCCGGTCAGTTCCCGGTGACGAGATCGTCGGCCGACTCGACGAGCACGCCTACCTGCCGGACGACGACGGCGACGACTCACCGGCCAGCGGCGGCCCGGCCGGCGGCGGCCTGCGCTAAGCACACCGCCTACGTACTGAGCCCGGGCTGCGGCTGCCGGGCGATCCTGCGCCGGAGCACCACCTGGCGCGTCCCGTCACGGAACAGCCGCACCCGGGCAAGCTCCCAGCCAGAGAACTCGGCCTGAATCGCCAACTGCGCGGCTGCGGTCAACCGGTCGACGTTCGGCGGCAACCGCAGCGGCGCGTACTCGTAGTCCATGACCACCATCCTGCCGCCGGCCCCCGGCTGTGTCACCCGCCGGCCACCTCCGGCGGCGGTGTCACCCGTCGCGTTCCGGATAGCCGACCGCTGGTGCCGACACGTCGTCTAGTGCCCGGGTGATCTCCGTGGGCAGCGTCATCCGTTCGACCTGCAGCGCCCCGACCAGCTGCCCCGCCGTGCGTGCCCCGAGGATCGGCGCGGTGACCCCGGGGCGGTCCCGGACCCAGGCGAGCGCGACCTCCAGCGGTGCCACCCCCAGGCCAGCGGCGGCCGTCGAGACCGCCTCGACGATGCTGGAGCAGCGCGGCTCCAGGTAGGTCGCGACGAACAGTTCCAGATGCGGCGACGCGGCCCGGGAGTCGACCGGGCGGCCGTGCCGGTACTTGCCCGTGAGTACTCCGCGGCCGAGCGGTGACCAGGGCAGCACGCCCAGCCCCAGCGCGGCGCAGGCGGGCAGCACCTCCCGTTCGATCCCACGTTGCAGCAACGAGTACTCGACCTGTGCGGCGACCACGGCGGCTCGGCCGGGCACCGCGGCCTGCCAGGCCGCTGCCCGGGCGGTCTGCCAGCCGCTGAAGTTCGACACCCCGACGTACCGGACCCGCCCGCTGGCCACCGCCGTGTCCAACGCGCCAAGGGTCTCCTCCATCGGGGTGTCCGGGTCGTACCCGTGTACCTGCCACAGGTCGATGTAGTCGGTGCCGAGCCGCCGCAACGAGGCGTCGAGGGTACGCAGCAGATGCCAACGGGACGTGTCACGCCGCCGTGGCCCGCCCGGCCGCAACCCGGCCTTGGTAGCGATGACCAGATCCTTGCGGGGCACCATGCTGTCCAGCAGCGAACCGATGACCGCCTCGGCGTCGCCGTCGCCGTACACGTCGGCGGTGTCGATCAGATTGCCCCCGGCGTCCAGGTAGCTCTTCAGTTGCGCCGCGGCATCGTCGGCGTCGGTGTCCCGGCCCCAGGTCATGGTGCCGAGCGCGAGCCGGGAGACCGCCAGCCCGCTGCGGCCGAGCGGTCGCTGCTGCATGGATGCACCTTAAGCAGATCCTGGCGGTACGGACATCCTCACTCTCGCCGACGTCTGCTGCCGACCGGCACCGGCCGGTCGGCGAGTCGACCGGCCGGTTGTCCAGTGCCGGCGGACGATTGCGTACCCTGGTGCGGCTTGGCCACGGCCGCTGCTCCGGCAGCGCCGTCGACGCCCCGCCTGGCGGGAGATGGGGGATGACTGGGAGTGCGACTCGGACTAAATCTCGGCTACCTCACGGGCGCTGGCTCACCGGCCGACCAACTGGCGCTCGTCCAGGAGGCGGAGCGGCTCGGCTACACGGTGGTCTGGGCCGCCGAGGCGTACGGGTCCGACTCGCCGAGTCTGCTCGCCTGGCTGGCCGGCCAGACCAGCCGGATCGACGTGGGCTCGGCGGTGATGCAGATCCCGGCCCGCACCCCGGCGTCGACCGCGATGACCGCCGCCACCATCGACACGTTGTCCGCTGGCCGGTTCCGCCTCGGCCTGGGGGTCTCCGGTCCGCAGGTTTCCGAGGGCTGGCACGGCGTACGGTTCGGTCAGCCGTTGGCCAGGACTCGCGAGTACGTGGAGATCGTCCGGCTCGCGGTCGGACGCCAGCGGGTCGAGTACGCGGGCAGGCACTACACCCTGCCGCTGCCCGACGGCCCGGGGAAGGCGTTGAAGCTCAACTTCCGCCCGGCCCGGTCGCGGATCCCCGTATATCTGGCTGCGGTCGGCCCCCGCAACCTCGAACTGGCCGGCGAGATCGCCGACGGCTGGCTGGCGGTGTTCTTCTCGCCCCGCACCGCCGCCGATCAACTGGCGTTGATCGCCGCCGGCCGGGCCCGCACCGGTCAGGACCTCACCGGTTTCGACGTGGTGCCGGCCGTGCCGGTGGTGGTCGGCGACGACGTCGCCGCCTGCGCCGACCTGCTGCGCGGGTACGCCGCGTTGTACGTCGGCGGGATGGGCAGCCGGACGCAGAACTTCTACCACCAGCTGGCCACCCGGATGGGCTTCGGTGCCGCCGCCGACGAGGTGCAGGACCACTATCTGGCCGGCCGGCTGCGGGAGGCCGCGGCGGCCGTACCGCTGGAGTTCATCGACCAGACCGCGCTGCTGGGCCCGCCGGACCGGATCGCGCAGCGGATCGGCGAGTACGCCGCCGCGGGGGTGACCACCCTGTCGGTCAGTCTGTTCGACGCCGACACGGAGGCGCGGTTGGCGACGCTGCGGACTGTGGCGCGGGCGTTCGACGTGGCCGGGGTGGGGCGGTGAGCTGGATCGAGGTCATCGTGCTCGGCGTGGTGCAGGGGCTCACCGAGTTCCTGCCGATCAGCTCGTCGGCACATCTGCGGATCACCTCGGCGTTGTTCTTCGAGGCGGACGCAGGCGCCTCGTTTACCGCCGTGACCCAGTTGGGCACCGAGGCCGCGGTGCTGCTCTACTTCGCCAAGGACATCTGGCGGATCACCCGGACCTGGGTCGTCGGCATCTGGAATCCCTCGGTACGCGGCGAGCCGGACTACCGGATGGGCTGGTACGTCATCGTCGGGTCGATCCCGATCGGGGTGATCGGCCTGCTGTTCAAGGATCAGATCCGCGACGGTCTGCGTAACCTGTGGATCACCGCGACCGTGCTGATCGTGTTCGCGCTGATCCTCGCCGTCGCGGAGTACCTCGGCCGGCAGACCCGTACCCTGCAGCGGTTGACTCTGCGGGATGGCGTGATCATGGGGTTCGCCCAGGCGATGGCGCTCATCCCGGGCGTCTCCCGGTCCGGTGGCACGCTGACCGCTGGACTGCTGTTGAACCTCACCCGGGAGGCGGCCGCGCGGTTCTCCTTCTTGCTGGCCATCCCTGCGGTGGTGATGTCCGGGCTGTTCAGCCTGCCCGACGTGTTCGACCCGCAGGGCCGGGCGCCGACGGCGGCCCAGATGGTGGTGGCGACCGCCATCGCGTTCGTGGTCGGCTACGCGGCGATCGCCTGGTTGCTGCGCTATGTCGCGCATCACACCCTGTACGCCTTCGTGCTCTACCGGGTGGCGCTCGGTTCCCTGGTGATGGCGCTACTGGTCACCGGAACCATCTCGGCCACCTGACCGGACCCGACCAGACCCGACCGCTGTGACCGGGTCGGCTGCCGGCCGGCCAGGCCGCCCCCCGTAGGCTGGTCCGGTGGCGACGTTGGTACTCCTGCGACATGGTCGGACGACCGCCAACGCTGAGGGCGGCCTGGCCGGCCGGCAGCCGG
This sequence comes from Micromonospora sp. LOL_014, assembly GCF_048060245.1. NCBI lineage: Bacteria > Bacillati > Actinomycetota > Actinomycetes > Micromonosporales > Micromonosporaceae > Micromonospora > Micromonospora sp. LOL_014. The sequence continues at coordinate 78,480 of NZ_JBHMIP010000027.1, read as the reverse complement.
TCGAGCTCGACGAGACCGGCCAGGCACAGGCCCGGGCGGTCGGTGCCCGGCTGGCCGGGGTGCCGTGGGCACAGGTGGTCAGCAGCCCGCTGATCCGCTGCCGGCAGACCGTGGAGCTGGCCGTCCCCGGGGCGACCCCGGTGATCGACGACAGGTTGATCGAGTGTGGGTACGGCGAGTGGGAGGGCCAGTCGCTGCGGTCACTGGTGAAACAGCCGCTGTGGCGGGTCGTGCAGGAGCATCCGAGCGCTGCGGTGTTCCCCGGTGGGGAGGCGCTGGCCGCCGTGGCGGCCCGCGCGGTGGCTGCGGTGCGGCACTGGAACGGTGTGGTCGACGCCGAACGCGGGCCCGACGCTCTCTGGCTGGCCTGCACCCACGGCGATGTGATCAAAGCCATCGTGGCCGACGCGCTCGGCCTGCACCTTGACCTGTTCCAGCGGATCGTGGCCGATCCGGCCTCGTTGACGGTGATCCGGTACACGACGACTCGGCCGTTCCTGGTGCGGCTCAACGACACCGGTGGTGAGGTGGCCGGGCTGGTGCCGGCGAAGCGGCGTCGGCCACGGCGTCGGGGTGGGTCGGCCGATTCCGACGCCGCCGTCGGCGGCGGCTCCGGTACCGGCGGACGTGACCGGCAGTGAGCGTACCGGTCAATCGGGTCGGTGCGTTACCGGATCGACCCGGCCGCCCGATAGGGTCGATGACATGACCCACCAGGTGCATGCCTTCGAGCCGCCGGAGCGGTTCGTTGCGGGGACCGTCGGACCGCCGGGGGAGCGGATGTTCTTCCTGCAGGCCCGGGGTGGCGGTCGCGTGGTCAGCGTTGCCCTGGAGAAGGTCCAGGTGTCGCTGCTGGCCGAAAAGCTCGAGGAGCTGCTGGCCGAGGCGCAGCGACGGTTCGGTGTCGATGTGCCGGAACTACCGACCGGGCAGTCGGACAACGAACCGCTGGAAACGCCGGTCGACGAGGAGTTCCGGGTCGGCACGCTCGGCTTGGCCTTCGACGTGGACACCACCACCGTTGTCATCGAGGCCATAGCCGCCGGTGAGCCGGAAACCGGGCTCGAAGCCGGCGACGACGACGGCCTGCTCGACGACGATGACGACGACACTGACGACGAGGTCGACGCCAGTCTGGACCGGCTCCGGGTCCGGCTGACCCCGGCGGCGGCCCGCGGCTTCATCGACCGGGCACGCCGGGTGGTGGCCGCCGGGCGTCCACCCTGTCCGCTCTGTGGTCAACCGCTGGACCCGCGCGGCCACCTCTGCCCGCGGCACAACGGCTATCACCGCTGAAGTGAGGGAGATCGGCCGGCAGCCGGCGGTGGACCGGGACGCCACCGTGCTGCGACTGCTCCATACCGGCGCGATGCGGCTCGAAGGCCAGTTGATCGACGCATCGAACACGACGTTGCGGGCCGTCATCGAGGCCGACGGGACGGCGATCCGGTGCGTGTACAAACCAGTTCGCGGGGAACGCCCACTGTGGGACTTTCCGGACGGCACCCTGGCTGGCCGGGAGGTCGCCGCCCATTTGGTGGCGCAGGCGCTCGGGTGGCCGTTGGTGCCGCCTACGGTGTTGCGTGACGGTCCGATCGGTCCGGGCGCCTGCCAGCTGTGGATCGACGAGCCGGATGGTTCCGTGCCGCTGGTCGACTTCGTCGCGGCCGACCAGGTGCCGGCCGACTGGCTGCCGGTGGCGGCGGCCCGGGACACCGACGGGAAGCCGTACGCTCTGGCGCATGCCGATGATCCGCAGCTGGCCCGGCTCGCGGTGTTGGACATCGTGGTCAACAACGCCGACCGCAAGGGCGGGCACGTGCTGGCCGGACCGGACAACGAGGTGTACGGCGTCGACCACGGCTTGTGCTTCCACGTCGACGACAAGCTGCGTACGGTCTTGTGGGGCTGGTCCGGGCGCCCGTTGCCGCCGGAGGCCGGGTCGGCGTTGCGTCAGCTGCGTACGGCAGTCGACGCGACGCTGGGCGGGCAGTTGGCGTCGCTGCTCACCCAGGCCGAGGTTACCCAACTGGCCGGGCGGGTCGACGGGCTGATCGAGGCCGGGCGGTTTCCGTCGCCGCCGGCGACACGTAGCGCGATCCCTTGGCCGCCGATGTGATTCATCTGCCGTTCTCCGGCGCTGCCGGCACCGCTGGATAAGGTGGCGCCATGGACTCTTGGACCGGTCACGAGGTGCCCCGGCTGCCCGGCGCCGGTGTGCCGTTGGCGTTGTTCGACTCCGCTCGGCGGGCGGTGGCACCGACCCGGCCGGTCGACCCGGCGACGATGTACGTCTGCGGGATCACCCCGTATGACGCCACCCATCTCGGGCACGCCGCGACCATGCTCGCGTTCGATCTGGTGCAGCGGATGTGGCGGGACGCGGGGCACCGGGTGCGGTACGTGCAGAACGTTACCGATGTCGATGATCCGCTGCTGGAGCGGGCGGCCCGCGACGGGGAGGACTGGGTGGTCCTCGCGATGCGGGAGACCGCGCTGTTCCGGGAGGACATGGAGGCGTTGCGGATCATTCCGCCGGACCATTACGTGGGTGCGGTGGAGTCGATTCCGGCCATCGCCGAGCGGGTCGGCGTCCTGCTCGACCGCGGCGCCGGCTATCGGCTGGCCGATGGCACCGGTGACGTGTACTTCGACGTGGCCGCCGCGCCGCGGTTCGGCTACGAGTCGAACCTGTCCCGGGAGCAGATGCTGGTCTTTGCCGCCGAGCGGGGTGGTGATCCGCAGCGTCCGGGTAAACGTGACCCGCTGGATCCGCTGCTGTGGCGCGGTGCCCGCGACGGTGAGCCGGCCTGGGACGGCGGTCCCCTGGGCCCCGGCCGACCGGGCTGGCACATCGAGTGCGCGGTGATCGCGCTGGGTCTGCTGGGTGACCGGATCGACGTCCAGGGCGGCGGCAACGACCTGCTGTTCCCCCATCACGAGTGTTCCGCCGCGCACGCGGAGGTGCTGACCGGCACCGGCCCGTTCGCCGCCCACTACGCGCACGCCGGCATGATCGGCCTCAACGGGGAGAAGATGTCCAAGTCCCGGGGCAACCTGGTCTTCGTCTCCCGGCTGCGGGGCGACGGGGTACCGCCGATGGCTCTGCGGCTGGCGCTGATCTCCGGGCACTACCGGGCTGATCGCCAGTGGACCGACGATACGCTCAAAACCGGTCAGCAACGCTGGCACCGGTGGCGCGAGGCCGCCCGGTCCGCTGCCGGACCGTCCGGCGCAGAGCTGCTCGCCGGGGTCCGGGGCCGGCTGGCCGACGATCTCGACACCCCGGGTGCGTTGGCCCTGATCGACGAGTGGGCCGACCACGCGCTCGCCGGTACCGGAGTGGACCCGCAGGCCCCGGCGTTGATGGCCGAGACCTGCGATGCACTGCTCGGGGTGCGCCTGCGTGACTGACCCGGCCGACCGCACCCGCGCCGGAGCACTGGTCGGGTCCGGCGCCGCCATCGAACCCGACCAGTGCTCGAATTAGTTCGGTGTGCAGGTCAGGGTCGGTGCGACGGGGGTTCCGGTGGCCGAACCGATCAGACCGAAGCTGGTGGATGCCCCGGATCCGATGCTGCCGTTGTAACCGACGTTGGTGGCGGTGACGGTCGAACCGGTGCTGTTGATCGTGGCGTTCCAGGCCTGGGTCACCTGCTGCCCACTGGGGTTCGTCCAGCTCACCGTCCAGCGGCTGATCGGCGTTCCGCCGGCAGTCACCCGCACCTCGGCCTGGAAGCCGCCCTGCCAGCTGGCGACGACGGAGAAGGTCGCGGTGCAGCCGCCTGGCGCCGGGGTGGTCGGTGGTGCGGTGGTCGGTGATGCGGTCGTGGGCGCCGGGGTGGGCGGTGCGGTGGTCGGGGCCGGCGTGGTGGGCGGCGGGGACACGCCGGTGCCGCCGAAGTTTACGTCGCTGCAGAAGTAGTAGGTCTGGTCAGCGTGGCTGGCCTTCCAGATCAGGTAGACGAGGTGCCGTCCGGTCCGGCCGGGTGCGCTGACCGGGATGTCGACCGACACGCCGTTGAGGTTGGGGTTGCTGGTCCGGGTGCCCTCACCGGGGTCCGCGCCGTCGGTGGTCCGGACCAGCTCCAGGTCGCTCCAGCGCAGCCGCTGGGTGAGCGGGTTGAATCCCTGCCGGGTCACGTACACCAGGTGGTAGTCGGCGCCGTGCAGCGCCTGGTCGTGGTAGGTGACGGTGAAGTTCGTGCCGACGTCGGCGGCTCGCCAGTTGCCGGGTTCGTCCAGTGCGGCGTACCGGACCCCGCCGGTGTTGCCAGCGCTGCACAGTTGGCCGTCGGGGATGTGGGCCTGATGCTGGCCGTTGACCCCGTCGATGTAGAGGCTGTTCCAGTTCCACATGGCGGTGGAGTCCGCCTGCCAGGCCTGCCAGCACATCGGGTCCTCGGTGGCCATCGCGGGGTTCTGGAAGTCATTGGCCCAGCGCTCGTAGCACCCGTAGTTGCGCGACGGCGGATCGATCGATGATCCGTGGGCGGTGGCCACGTCGGCGAGCGCGGTGGTGCACAGCAGTGCGGCGGCTGCCGCGACGGTGAGCACCCGGCACAGCGGTGCCCATAGAGTGGCGGTGAGGGAAGGCATGTCTGCTCCCGGACAGAGGTTGGACGGCGGTGGCGGGTTCGCCGGGACAGGCGTTCCCGCCGGATCGGATGGTGGGTAGCCCGGTCCCGCCATGCCGCGCGACCCCTCGCGGCAGTCCCGTCCAGAGATTCACATGCCTCGATTTTCTTTGTCAATAGTTTGAATGCAAAACAAAGTAAGGCGAAAGAAGTGCCGGGTCAGCCGAGTACGAGACCGGGATCCGGGTCCGGATCAGGCATGGGTGCCGGCACCCGATACTCCTCGGTCAAGGTGGTCACCGGGCCGGGCCAGGTCGCCTGGGCCACCTCGATCGGCCGCCGGTCGCCGTCGTAGGCCACGTGCAGCAGATGTAGCACCGGGGTGTCCGGACGGATCCGGAGCAGCTGCGCCTCCTGCCGGCTGGGCTGGCGGGCGCTGAGTACGTCGCGCGCCCAGACGTACCGCCGACCAGTCACCTCCTCGGCCTCCTGGTATGTGGGCCGGCCGAACGGTTCGGCCCGCTCCAGACTGGTGCCGGCGGCGTCGGCCATCCGGAACCAGGATGCTCCCACCTCGACCGGTGAGTCCTCGGTGCGGACCAGGTGGCGGCGGACGATTAGCTCGGTACCATCGGTGACGCCGAAGGCGTCGGCCACCTCGGGCACCGCCGGGGCCGGGCCGACCTCGGTCAGTTGCTGGCGGTAGCGTGCCGCCAGGTCGGCGTGGTATCCACGGTGTCCGCCGTACCGGCCGCGAGCGAGTCGGTTGAGCCGGCGTCGGGTGCCCCGTACGAAGGTGCCGGAGCCCGGCTTGGTGATCAGCAGTCCTTCGACGCGGAGCTGATCGACGGTACGCTGCGCGGTCTGCTTGGCCACGCCGTACATCTCGGCGAGCGCGGGGATGGCGGGTAGCCGTTCGCCGGGTGCCCACTCACCGCGTCGAATCCGTTCCCGGATCAGATCGGCGATCTGGCGGTGTGGAACCTCGGCGGCTCCAGGATTGACCTGCATCTGTGAACTGACCGTCCTTCCCGACGAGATACCTAGCATCCTAGGACACAAAACACGGTGTGTCCAGCCCGACTACCGACGAAGCCGCACCATCGAAACTGTCAGTAACAAGCAGCCGACCCGGCCGTCCCGCGCCGGATCAGCGCCCGGCGGCAGTCACCGCTTGCGGGCGATCAGCGCACCGTTCGCACCGGGGGCGTCGAAGACGACGGTACGGATGGAACCGAAACCGGCATCGGCCAGCCAGTCGGCGTACTCGGTCTCCGAGTAGTTGCGCCCGCCCTCCGTCTCTACCAGCATGTTCATCCCCATCAGGGCGGCCTCGGGCGGACCGGTGCGTTCGGGGTTGAGCAGTAGCTCGCAGACGACGATCGTGCCGCCGGACGGCAGTGCGTCGTGGCAGCGGGCCAGCAGCGCCCGGTTGGTCGCTTCGTTCCAGTCGTGCAGGATCATGCTGAGCAGGATGGTGTCATATCCCTGCGGGAGCTTCTCGTCGGCGAAGAAGTCACCGGCGACGGTGTCGATCCGGTCGGCCAGACCTGCGGCGGCGGCCTTCTCCGCAGCGACCGGCACGACGTGTGGCACGTCGTAGACGCTCGCCCGCAGATGCGGGTAGCGCCGGCACAGCTCGATGGGATACGCGCCCGACCCGCCGCCCAGGTCGAGTAGCCGGTGGTGGGCGCTGAAATCGTAGGCGTCGCCCAGCGCGCGGGCCGTGAAGATCGACGCGGCGTACATCGCCTCCAGGAACAGGTTCCGGATCCGCGGGTCCACGTCGGCGAAGAGCGACTCCTGGGTGTCCGGATCCCAGGTCAGTGGCCGGTCGGTACGCAACGCCTCACCGATGCGGTGCCACGGTAGGTAGGTGCGTTCGTCGCAGTAGCGAATCTGACCGCCGAAGTAGTAGGGACGGTCGGCTACCAGGAACTCCTCGGCGATCGGCGCGTTGCGGTAGCTGTTGGAGCCGGGTTGCTTGGTGAGCAGTCCGAGCGAGGCGCAGGCGGCGAGCAGGGTATCCGCCGGGCGCTCAGCCAGCCCGTACTCGTCGCACAGTTGCCCGACGGTGATGGTCCGGCCGCCGGCGAGCCTGGTGAACAGGTTCAGCTCGACGGCGGCGGCCAGGGTCTTGAAGCTCCAGAAACCGGTCACCAGACGCATAAGAGGGGTGGGGGTTAGCATCCGGACATTTTCCGGTAAAGAGCCGTCCGACTGACGGAGCTGTCAGTTAGCCGATAGATCCAGGTCGGGTATCCGTCCGGCCGGTCACCACGAACCGGCTGTCGGGCCGGCCGACCCGCCCCTGCGGCGCAGGTACTTCTCGAACTCCTGGGCGATCTCGTCACCGGTCAGCGGCTGGATACCAGCATCGCCGACCCGTTCCTCCAACTCGCGAACGTATTCGCCCAGCTCGGCGTCCTGCTCGGCGGTGGCCCGCACCCGGGCCTCCCACTTCGCCGCCTCCTCGGCCATGTCGGCCATCGGCACCGGCAGGTCGAGCACGTCCTCCACTCGGTGCAGCAGCGCCAGTGTCGCCTTCGGGCAGGGTGGGTTGTTGGCGTAGTGCGGCACGTGCACCCAGAACGAGACCGCGTCCACCTCCGCGTGGGCACAGGCGTCCTGCAGTACTCCGACGATCCCGGTGGGACCGTCGTACCGGGTCGGGACGAGCTGGAGCCGCTGCGCCGCCTCCTTCTCCGAGGCGGTCCCGCTGATCGGCAGCGGCCGGGTGTACGGCACGTCGGCGAGTAGAGCGCCGAGCAGCACCACCCGGTTGACCTCCAGGCTGTGGCACAGCTCCAGGACCTGTTCACAGAAGGTGCGCCAGCGCATGCTCGGTTCGATCCCGTGGATCAGTACCACGTCCCGGTCGGTGCCTTCCGGGCTGGCCACCATGAACCGGGTCGTCGGCCATTCGATGCGGCGCGCGTCGCCGCTGGAGCCGGTGATGGTCGGCCGGCTGACCTGGAAGTCGTAGAAGTCCTCCGGGTCCAGCGCGGCGATTTCTCGGGCCTGCCAGACCTCCTGCAGGTGCTCGACGGCCGCAGTGGAGGCGTCCGCGGCGTCGTTCCAGCCTTCGAACGCGGCGATTGCCACCGGTGACCGCAGCACCGGCAGACCGTCGAACTCGGTCACCGAGCCTCCTCGCCGTCATTGCGACCTGGCAGCGCGTGCGCGGTCGTTGCGACTACTCGTCGACGTCTGGGTGCGGGGTAGTTGTCGTGCCTCACCCTGTCAGCCTACGTGCCGATCGACGACCCGGCCCGGTGGCCGCGCCGGCTCCACCGGCGGCCTGATCCGCGCACCGCCGCCGTACGTATTGCGCAACTGGGGCAGCATGGACCGCGGACGGCAACGCGTCGCCGTCCGACAAGTGAGCGAGGAGGCCGGTATGCGCCAGCCCGGCGACCGTGTCCGCAGCCGGTTTCAGCTGGTGGCGTTGTGTGCCGCCGTCGTCGCGGCGGCGGCCTGCGCCGCGGTGCCGCTGCCCGACGACGGGCCGGGTGAACCCAACCAGCCGGCGGTGCCTGGAGGCGGTGCCACCGGAGCGGGCGCCGACGGTTCACTCGACGGCACCGACACGGTCGAGGAGTTCGAGCAGGACATCGCGGGTGCCGAAGCTCTCGCCGACCAGTACTGGTCGCAGCGGTTCGCCGGGTTCGGCGCGTCGTTCGAGCCGATCGGGCAGGCCATCGCCTACCAGCGCGACGGCGAATTGAGCTGCGGCGACCAGCTCATTCCGCGTAACAACGCGGTCTACTGCCTGACAAGTGGGTCCGAGTTCATCGCCTACGACGCGAACTGGGCATTCGACGTGTTCCAGACGGTCGGCGACTCGTTTCTGTTCTACCTCATCGGCCATGAATACGCGCACGGAATTCAGGTTCGCCTGGACCTGGATTACCGGTTCAGCATCCAGCGGGAACTGGCCGCCGACTGTCTGGCCGGGGCCTACCTCGGCGACTCGGTACGCGACGGCACGCTGCAGCTCGACGACGGTGACCTGGAGGAGTTTCAACGCGGTCTGGCGACCGTGGCGGACGATCCCGACCAGCCGTGGTTCGAGGAGGGCTCGCACGGCACCGCCGACCAGCGGATCACGGCCTTCTTCAACGGGTACGACCGGTCGCTGGCCGGGTGTGACCTGACCTGACCGTCGCCGGCCGGCAGCCTGCGCTGCGCCGTCGCCGGCTGGGCGACAGCGCTGTGATCAGGCAGGATCGTGGGACGCATGTCGTGCCCGGACCAGGGAGGTTCCGCTGAATACTCTGCCACCCGCCGCCGTCCTGTTCGACATGGACGGCACGTTGATCGACAGCGAGAAGCTCTGGGACGTGGCCCTGCGGGAGCTGGCCGTGCACTACGGCGGGCAACTGTCCGCCGAGGCTCGGTTGGCGATGGTGGGTTCGGACATGGCCACCACGATGGGGCTGCTGCATGAGGACCTGGGCCAGCCGTGGCGGGACCCGGCGACCGGCGCTGCCTGGCTGACCCGACGGGTCACCGCCCTGTTCAGCGCCGGCGTCCCGGCCCGGCCGGGCGCGTTCGAGCTGGTCCGCGCGGTACGGACGGCCGGCCTCCGCACCGCGCTGGTCACCTCGACCGAGCGTGCTCTGGTGGACGTGGCACTGCACACCATCGGGCGGCACAACTTCGACGTGGTGTGCTGCGGAGACGAGGTGCCGGCGACCAAACCCGATCCGGCCCCGTACCTGGCCGCTGCGGCCGCCCTCGGCGTGTCGGCGGTGGACTGTGTGGCGGTCGAGGATTCCCCGGCCGGGGTGGCCAGCGCGCACGCCGCCGGGGCGGCGGTGCTCGCGGTGCCGGCCGAGGCGGTGTTTCCGGTGCCGGACCGGGTCCAGGTACGGGCGAGCCTGTGCGACGTGACCGTGGCCGATCTGACCGCGCTGCTTGCCGCGTACCGGGCTGATCTGCCCCTGGCGGCCGGTTGACGGGCTGCCCGGAGCGGGCTGCCCGTCAACCGCCTGGCGGTCACTCGTGCGAGATCGCCTGCAGTACGTTCAACCGGGACGCCCGCCAGGACGGCCACCAGGCGGCGACCACGCCGGCCAGCGCGGCGGCAACGACGAACCCGACGAGTTGGCCGACCGGCACACTGACCACAGACAGCACGTCCTGGCTGCGCATCGCGAACGACGCGGCCAGTCCGAGCGCCACGCCCAACGCCACGCCGAGCAGACAACCGAAGACCGCCATCAGCAGTGACTCGACGCGGACCATCCGGCGGACCTGGCGTCGGCTCATCCCCACCGCGCGTAGCAGCCCGAGTTCCCGGGTACGTTCGTGGATGCTCAGCACCAGGGTGTTGACGATCCCGATGAAGGCCACCAGTACGGCGAGGGCCAGCAGTACGTAGAAGATGCTGAGCAGGATGTCGACCAGCTGGTTCTGCTGCTCGACGAAGCTGCTGCGGTCGCCGACCGTCACCAACGGGTAGTCGGCCATCAGCGCCTCGGTCTCGGCGACGATCCGCTGCACGTCGGCGTCCGGGGTGGTGGCGACGAACCCCTGGTAGGCCAGCGGCCCGGCGAGGTACTGCACCTGGGACTCGGGCAGGATCAGCCCGGCGGTGAGCGCGGTGCGGTAGACGCCGACGAGTTCGTAGGTCCGTCCGCCGCCACGTGGCATGTCGATGACGATGTCGTCGCCGACCGTCCAGCCGTTGGACTCCGCGGTGTTCACGTCAACCACCGTCTCGCCGTCGCCGGCGTCGAGGCGGCCCTGTACGGTCTCGAAGGCGAACATCGAGCCGGCCTGTGACAGGTCGGTGGCAGAGATGAGCTGGTTGGGGCGGCCGTCGGCGGTCAGTATCGCGAGGTGGTACGCGACGGTGCCGGTCACGCCGTCGATCTCGGCTACCTGGTCGAGGCGTGCGGGGTCGAAGCCCTCCCGCCCGGTCGGCAGTTGCTGGCCGTTGGTCAAGATGATGATCTCGGCCCCGAGGCCGTTCTCCACCAGGTCGGTGGTGGTCGCCTTCAACGACGACCCGATCACCGCGATGGTGCTGACCAGGGTCACCCCGATCATCAGAGCGGCGGCGGTGACAGCGGTACGCCGCGGGTTGCGCAGCGTGTTGCGGCGGCCGAGACCGGTCGCCGTACCCCAGCTGATCAGGCGTCCGACGGCACCGGCCACCGGACGGGTGAGGGCGGGCGACAGCAGCGCCACGCCGATGATCGACAGCAGCACCCCACCGCCGAGCGCTACGGCGGTCAGCCCGGAGACACCGATCAGACCCACGGACAGCAGTCCCGCGCCGAGCGCGGTGACCACCCCACCGGTGATGGTGAGCCCGGTCAGCGGCCGGTCCGGGCGGACCACGTCCCGCATCGCGGCCACCGGTGGGACCGCCGAGGCACGGATCGCCGGAATCAACGCCGCGACCATGGTCATCAATACGCCGACCAGGTAGGACGCCAGGATCGCGACTGGTGAGACGATCAGCCCGCCAGCGGGCAGCGACAGCGCCTCGACTGCCAGGAACTGCAGGCCGGCGGCGACGCCGATACCGGCGGCCAGGCCGAGGGTGGCCGCGATCACGCCGACGACCAGCGCCTCGATCAGCACCGCCGAGGTGACCTGGGCCCAGCTGGCGCCGAGTGCCCGGAGCAGGGCCAGCTCGCGGGACCGCTGCGCGACCAGGATGTTGAACGTGTTGAAGATCAGGAACATGCCGACCAGCAACGCGATCAGCGCGAACCCGAGGAAGAACCAGTTGACGAAGGTCAGCAGCTGGGTGAACTGGGACGCCTGCTCGTCGGCGAGCTCCGCGCCGGTCACCGCCTCGAACCCGGCCGGCAGCCCGTCGGCCACCAGCCGCTTGAGCTCGTCGTCGGTGACGCCGGGGTCGGCGGTCAACTGTGCCGCGCCGAACACCCCGGTCTGGCCGTAGAACAACTGCTGTGCCTGTGGCACGGTGAAGGCGACCAGTGTCTCGCCGCCGAGGGTGGACCTGCCCCCGCTGTACTCCAGCAGGCCCACCACGTCGTACTCGCTGGCCTGGTAGGCGCTGGAGACGTACACCCGGATCCGGTCGCCGACCGTGACGCCGGCCTGCTCGGCGGTCAACCGGGTCACCGCGACCTCGTCGTCGGCGCTGGGCGTGCGTCCCTCGGCGACCTGGAGCAGCGCGTCGTCGCCGGCGGCGGTCAGGCCGATGCCCAGCTGCGGTGCCTGGCTCGGCACCGCCTTGCCGTCGGCGGCCCGGAACGGGATCACCCCGGTCGAACTGGCGTCACCGGTCACCGACGCCACCCCGTTGACAGCGGCGATGCGATCCAGGTCAGCGTCGGTCAGCAGCGGCGGCTCCGCCTGCTGACCGCCCGTATCGGCCGCCTGCACCTGTACGGCGACGTCCGCGTTGACGGTCTGGAAGAGCCGTTCGAAGCGGCTGCTCAAGCTGTCGGTGAGCACCGTGGCGCTGGAAACGAACAGCACCCCGAGGATGATCGCCACCCCGGACAGCACAAGTCGCAGCTTGCGGGAGAGCAGACTCTTCAACGTGGCGCGCAGCATCAGGCCTGCTCCTGCTCGATCGCCGCGACGTCGAGGCCCTTCAGCCGGTCGAGGACCGCCTCGGCGGTCGGCTGCTGTAGCTCGTCGACGATCCGGCCGTCGGCGAGGAAGACGACGCGGTCTGAGTAGGAGGCGGCGACCGGGTCGTGGGTGACCATGACGATGGTCTGCTGGTGGTCGCGTACCGAGTTGCGCAGGAACCCGAGAACGTCGGCGCCGGCGCGGGAGTCGAGGTTGCCGGTTGGCTCGTCGGCGAAGACAACGTCCGGGCGGGCGACGAGGGCGCGGGCGCAGGCGACCCGCTGCTGCTGGCCGCCGGACAGCTCGGTGGGTCGGTGGTGTAGGCGGTCACGCAGGCCGACGGTGTCGATCACGGTGTCGAACCAGGCCGGGTCGGGTTTGCGGCCGGCGATCGCCATGGGCAGCAGAATGTTCTCCTCGGCGGTGAGCGTGGGGAGGAGGTTGAACTGCTGGAAGATGAAGCCGAGTTTGTCCCGGCGGAGTCTGGTCAGTCCGGTGTCGTTCAGTCCGGTGATTGTGGTGTCGCCGATGGTGATGGTGCCGCGGGTGACGGTGTCGAGCCCGGCGAGGCAGTGCATCAGGGTGGATTTACCGGAGCCGGACGGCCCCATGATGGCGGTGAAGCGGGCGGGTTCCAGGTCGAGGGTGACGCCGTGCAGGGCGATCACCCGGGCTTCGCCGGTGCCGTACACCTTCCACACGTCGGCTGCCCGGGCAGCCGGTTCGGTCGCTGTCGTCGTTGTCACGTCGGAGGCTCCTACCGTTGTTGTCTGTCGCCAACGGTATGTTCCGGGCGCTGTGACTGGGTCCTGCCCGGGAACGGTTCACCACTCCGTCCACGACGGGGGGCGCATCTCCGACCTGAGGATGATCGCGACGGGCCGGACTCATCCGCCAGGGCGGACCAGGCCGGACTCGTACGCCAGCACCACGGCCTGGACCCGGTCCCGCAGCCGGAGTTTGGTCAGCACGTGTCCGACGTGGGTCTTGATGGTGGTTTCGCTGACCGACAGGGTGGTGGCGATCTCGGCGTTGGACAGCCCTCGGGCCATCTGGATGAGCACTTCACGTTCCCGTTCGGTGAGCACGTCCAGCGCCTTCGGTGGTGCCGCGTCCGGGTCGGGCAGGGTGAGCGCGAACTTGTCCAACAGCCGGCGCAGGATCCGGGGGGCCACCACGGCCTCACCGACCGCCACTGTCCGGATGGCTGCCACCAGGTCCTCGGCGGGCACGTCCTTGGCCAGGAAACCGCTGGCACCGGCGCGCAGCGCCCCCACCACGTACTCGTCGAGGTCGAAGGTGGTGAGGATGAGGACCCGGACCGGCAGCCGGGCGTCGACGATCGCCTGGGTCGCCGCCACCCCGTCCATCCGGGGCATCCGGATGTCCATCAGCACGACGTCGGGCAGCAGCCGGCGGGCCAAATCGACGGCTTCCGCTCCGTCCGCCGCATCGCCGACGATGTCCAGGTCGTCCTCGGCGCCGAGGACCATCCGGAACCCGGTGCGCAGCAGCGGTTGGTCGTCGGCGAGCAGGATCCGCACCGGACGGGTGGTGGACGGCGCGGCGATGCCGGGTTCGCTCACGGTGCTCCTTGTCGGGTAGCCGCCCCCAGCTGCTCCATCGGCAGCTTGGCGTAGATGCGGAAGCCACCGCCCGGGCGCGGGCCGGTCCGCAGCGTGCCACCGTACAGGGCCACCCGCTCCCGCATTCCGACCAGACCGTGCCCGACCCGGCCGTGGTCCGGACCGGGCCCGCGGCCGGTGTCGAAGACCTCGACGATCAGCCAGTAGACGCCGAAGCTGAGCCGTACCTCGGCGGTTGCCGCTCCGGCGTGCTTGAGCGCGTTGGTGAGCGCCTCCTGGACGATCCGGTAGAGGGTCAGGGTCACACCGGGATCCAGGTCCCCGGGTACCCCGTCGATTCGCAGGGTCACCGGCAGACCGGCCTCGCGGATCTGCTCGACCAGGGACTCGATGCCGCCGAGCCCTGGCTGCGGGGTGAGCTCGGCGTCGGCCGGTTCGGCGTCGGTGCGCAGGACGTCGAGCAGCCGACGCATCTCCCGTAACGTGCTGCGGCTGGTGTCGGCGATGGTGCCGAGCGCCTCGTCGGCGGCGGCCGGGTCGCGGTGCAGTACCCGACGGGCACCGGTGGCCAGCACCCCCATCACGCTGACGTGGTGGGCGACGACGTCGTGCAGCTCCCGGGCGATCCGTCGCCGTTCGTCGGCGACCGCCTGGTCCGCAGCGGCCCGCTGGTTCTCCTCGGCTACCCGGGCGCGTTCGGCCAGCGTCCGCGTCGCCGACCGGCGGGCGTGCACGGTCCGCCCGATGAAGAAGGCGACCAGCATGGTCAGCCCGTTGACGAACAGCAGGTACATCCGGGAGATTCCCGGCAGTTCGGTGCCCTGCGGCAGCACCGCGTTGACGGTCAGCACCGGCAGCCACAGTACGGCGGCGGCGGCGACCGCCGGGCGTAGCGCCAGCCAGCAGGCCGCGGTGTAGGTCAGGATCACCAGTGCGAGCGCCATACTCGCCGGCTCGTGGCCGGTCAGCAGCGGGACTGCCACCATCGCGGCGCTGGCCAGCACGGCCGGCCAGACGACGACCCGACGTACCGCGATCGGCGCTGCCACGATCAGGCTCCAGCCGACGACGGCCGGCCAGCCGAGGTCTGACTCGGGCCTCGGCTGGCCGGCCGGGCCGAGCCCGTGCAGGGCCAGATCGACCAGGACGACCGCGGCGGCGAGCAGACCGTCGCGGGCCAGCACCGACGGTACCGAACCGGTCGTGCCGGTGCTCCGGGCCCTACCCCACCACCGCCACCACCAGGACTGGTGTGGTCCGGTGGACCGGTCCGGCTCGGTGGGCTCCATGCCGCGACGGTATCCGGTACGGCGGTGGCGTCGCGCCCACCACGGCGCAGGACCTGGTCTCCTCCCTCAGGAGGAGACCAGGTCCTGCGCCAGGTCGGGGAAGGGCGGCGGGGTCCCGCCGTACACCGGGCAGTACGTCTGGTAGCTGCACCAGTCGCAGAGCCGGCTCTGTTTGGGGCGGAAGTCCCGGCTCTCGGTGGCCTGCAGGATTGCCCGCCAAAGCGCCAGGACGGTGCGTTCGAACCGCTGCAGCTCCTCGGCGTCTGGCGTGTAGTCGCAGACCTCGCAGTCGCGCAGGTACAGCAGCCGGAGCACCCGGGGGACGACGCCGCGGGTGCGCCACAGCACCAGGGCGTAGAACTTCAGCTGGAACAGTGCCCGGGACTCGAACGCCTCGCGCGGGGCACCGCCGGTCTTGTAGTCGACCACCCGCAGGTCCCCGCCGGGGGAGACGTCCAGCCGGTCGATGTAGCCGCGGATCAGCAGCTGTCCGTCGACCACCGCGTTGACCAGGCTCTCCCGTTCGGCCGGTTCCAGCCGGCGAGGATCCTCGACGGTGAAGTAGCCGTCGAGCAGGTGCCGCGCGGCGGCCAGGAACTCGTCCAGTTCCGGGCGGGGCGCCGGCTCGTCGGACGCCGGTTCCGCCGGTCCGGTGGAGACGACGTCGGCCAGCGTCGGGTCGGTGTCCAGCAGCCGTTGCCACTGCGGGGCGACCAGGGCGGCGGCCGCGGCCGGGATGCGCTGGTCGGCCGGCAGATCGAACAACCGTTCCAGGACGGCGTGGACCAGGGTGCCCCGGGCCTGGTCGACGGTGGTCCGCTCGGGTAGCCGGTCGATGCTGCGGAACCGGTACAGCAGCGGGCAGGTCTTGAAGTCGGCCGCCCGAGACGGCGACAAGGTGGCCAGCCGGGGCGGTCCGACGTCGGGCGCGATCTCCGGACCGGTTGTCACTGCGCGTACCGTTTCCGCCGTCATGGCAGGCAGGGTATGGCACTGGTGTGACAACCCGGCCGGCGGCTCGGCGACAAACCGTGCGCGCCGGGCGGTACGGCGTTCCGTAGCATCAACCCGATGGAGGACACCGCGAAACGCCCCGACCGGCGCCCTGACCGGCGCCCTGACCGGCGGCCGGGGATCAGCCTCGGCCGGGTGCTCGGCTTCCCGGTGCACCTCCACACCTCGGTGCTGTTCCTGGCGATCCTGGTCACCGTGCTGTACGGCGAGTTCGTCCGCACCCAGCTGGACGTGCCACAGCCGGCCCGGTACGCGGTCGGCCTGGGCTTCGTGGTCTGTCTGCTCGGTTCGGTGCTGCTGCACGAGTTGGGTCACGCGTTGACCGCCCGCCGGTACGGCATCGGCGTTCGCGGGATCACCCTGGAGATGCTCGGCGGCTACACCGAAATGGACCGGGACGCCCCGACCCCCAAGGTCGACCTGCTGGTGTCGCTGGCCGGTCCGGCGGTGTCGCTGGTCCTGGGACTGGTCGCGGTGGTGGCCACCGTGCTGCTGCCGGACCGTACGTTGATCGACCAGTTGGCGTTCCAGTTGGCGGCGGCGAACCTGCTGGTGGCGGTGTTCAACGCGTTGCCGGGGCTGCCCCTCGACGGCGGGCGCGCGCTGCGTGCCGCGGTCTGGGCGGTGACCAGGGACCGCCACGTCGGCACCGAGGCCGCCGGTTGGGTCGGTCGGGCCGTGGCGGCGGGCACCGCCGGCCTGGTCGTGCTGCTCACGGTGGCCGGTATCCTGTCCCCGTTCGGGCTGATCTTCATGCTGCTGGTGGCGTTCACCCTCTGGCAGGGTGCCGGCCAGTCGATCCGGGTCGCGCGCATCGGCCGCCGGTTCCCGTTGGTCAACCTGGCGAAGCTCGCCCAGCCGGTCTTTCCGGTGCCGAGCGGCACACCGTTGGCCGAGGCGCAGCGTCGGGTCGCCGGCCCCCACCCGGCGCAGCCGGGTGGGGGCCGGGAGCCGGCCCTGGCGGTGACGGACTCGGTCGGCCGGTTGGTCGCGCTGGTGGACCGGGCCGCGGCCGCGGCGGTCCCGCCGGAGCGCCGCCCGTGGGTGGCGGTCGACACCGTCGCGCGCGGTATCGACGGGGTACGCCGGATCCCGGTCGACCTCACCGGCGAGCAGGTGGTCCGTACCGTGCAGGAACATCCGGGCGCGCAGTACCTGGTGACCCGGGGCGAGGACGTGATCGGCGTACTGCACGTCGCCGATCTGGCGCAGTTGTTGGAACCGAACCGAAAGATGAGCCCGTGACCCCTCCGCCGACCGCCGTCGCATCCGGCGACGTCAGTACCACGCCGATCTCCACCCGGCGTGGCCCCTTCCAGCCGGGCGACCGGGTGCAGCTGACCGACCCGAAGGGGCGGATGCACACCGTCACGCTCGCTGCCGGCCGGTCGTTCCATACCCATCGCGGTGCCCTGGCGCACGACGAGCTGATCGGCCTGCCCGAAGGCAGCGTGGTGACGTCGGCCGGCGGTACCGCGTACCTCGCGCTGCGTCCACTGCTGGCCGACTACGTGCTGAGCATGCCGCGCGGGGCCCAGGTGATCTATCCGAAGGACGCCGCGCAGATCGTAGCGATGGGTGACGTGTTCCCTGGTGCCCGGGTGCTGGAGGCCGGTGCCGGGTCGGGCGCGCTGACCTGTTCGCTGCTGCGCGCCGTCGGCACCGACGGTGAGGTGCACTCGTACGAGGCCCGGGCGGACTTCGCCGAGGTGGCTCGGACGAACGTGCAGGCGTTCTTCGGTGGCCCGCACCCGGCGTGGCGGCTGCACGTCGGTGATGTCGCATCCTGTCCGGAGGTCGGCTTCGACCGGATCATCCTGGACATGTTGACGCCGTGGGAGGTGCTGGACCTGGTGGCTCGGGCGTTGCTGCCCGGCGGGGTCTTCGTCGGCTACGTCGCCACCACGCCGCAGCTGAGCGAACTGGTCGAGGCGTTGCGCGCCGACGGCGGGTTCACCGAACCCCGGGCGTGGGAGTCGCTGGTGCGGGACTGGCATGTCGACGGGCTGGCGGTGCGGCCCGACCACCGGATGATCGGGCATACCGCGTTCCTGGTGTCGGCCCGCCGGCTGGCTCCGGGGGTCAGCGCGCCGCCGCGGCGGCGCAAGCCGAGCAAGGGAGCGGAGGCGTACGCGGCGCGCCGTCGGGACCGCGCCGGTGCGCCGGTGCCGTCCGACGCCGCCGGCCCGGCGTCACCCGACGGGGCCGAAGGGCCGGCGGTGTCGCTGGGCACGGGGGCCGGGACGGGTCCGGCATGAGCCGGCCCGCGTTCGGTGGTGGCGAGTTGCCGGCGGTCTTCCCCGACTGGTCGCCCTATCCGGAGCTGGACGCGGCCAGCCGGGCGTACCTGCGGGATCCGGACGTCGCGCTGGAGGCGCTCGGTGGGGTGCTGGCGGGTGCCGAGGTTCTCGCCTTCACCCTCGAGCGGTTCGTCAACGAGGTCAACGGAGTCTGGCAGGAGGTGGCGATCTGCGACGGCAGCCGGATGGTCCTGTGGCACGGTGAGGACGTCCCGCCGGGGGACGGGCCGGTCGGGTCGATGACGTCGTCGCTGCGGGTAGTGCCGTTGTCCACGGTCACCGAGGTCGGCTGCCGCCGCCGGCTGACCCGTACGCCGACCGGGCAGATCCGGGTGGACAGCGTCGACGTCTACCTGCTGCTCAGTTCGCAGGACGAGACGCAACCGGAGGAGCCTCTCGGCCCCCGGCACGACGCGCTGCGGTTCGGCAAGACGCTCGACGACGGTGGTTCGGGGCAGATCGCGCGGCTCGAGGAGTTCGCCCGGGTGGTCGCCTCGGTGGTGGGCCGTCCGTTACTGTGACGTGGGCCACGCATCGCAGGGCAGGTGGCCGTCCCGGCGGGCAGCAGGCCCGTACCAGGTAGACCGGGCGGCTAACCGGCGTCCGGTCCGCTGACCTCGGTCTGGTCGTCCGCGCGGACCACGTGGATGCACTCGCCGGGACAGTCCTTGGCCGCGTCGATCACGTCGAGCCGCAGCCGTTCGGGGACTGCGACCCGGGCGCCCTCGGCGACCTGCAGTTCGCCGGAGGCGTCCTTGACGTAGGCGAGTCCGTCGATGTCGAACTCGAAGACGTCCCGGGCGTACTGCACGCACAGCCCGTCCCCGGTGCAGAGGTCCTGGTCGACCCAGACCTGCAGCTCCGTGTCGGTTGATGCCGTTTCGCCCGGCTCTCCGGGGGACCGGGTCTCGGTCGGGGTCGTCACCGCGCACCTCCCTGAGTCGTGCCCGTCCTCGCGTCCCGACGGTACCCGACACGCCGTGGGACCGGCCGGCCAGGCGTCCGTCGGCCGCTTGTGACGTGCCCGAGCGATCAAGGTTGTGGGACGACTGTGTTGCGTGGGTTCGAAACGTCCGGCAAACGGCTAGTGTTAGGGCAGTACGTTTTAGCCCCCGGGGAGGTGGGACGTGGCACGCAGCGACGACGCGGATTCGCGCGCCGCACGGTGGGAGAAGGAGGCCCACGATCTCTCCACCCAGGTCGCGTTTCTTCAAGAGGAACTCGCTCTGGTGCGGCGCAAGTTGACCGAAAGCCCCCGACACGTCCGGCAGCTCGAGGAACGGCTGGCGGCAGCGCAGGCGCAGCTGGCCCGACTGACCGAGAACAACGAACGGCTCGTGGCGACCCTCAAGGAAGCCCGGGCCCAGATCGTCACGCTCAAGGAGGAGATCGACCGGCTGGCGCAACCGCCCAGCGGGTACGGCGTCTTCCTGGCCCGACACGCGGATGGCACGGTGGATGTCTTCACCGGTGGCCGGAAGCTGCGGGTGGCGCTCTCCCCCTCGTTGGACGCCGACGAGCTCCAACGCGGCCAGGAGGTCCTGCTCAACGACGCGCTCAACGTGGTCGACGCGTTCGGGTACGAGCGGGTCGGTGAGGTGGTGATGCTCAAGGAACTCCTCGACAACCCGACCGGCGAGCCGAGTGACCGTGCTCTGGTCATCTCGCACGCCGACGAGGAGCGGGTGGTGCACCTGGCGCAGACGCTGGTCGGCAGCGCGCTGCGGGCCGGCGACTCGCTGATGATCGAGCCGCGGTCGGCGTACGCCTACGAGCGGATCCCGAAGAGCGAGGTCGAGGAGCTGGTGCTGGAGGAGGTGCCGGACGTCGACTACACCGACATCGGCGGCCTGCACGCCCAGATCGAGCAAATCAGGGACGCGGTCGAGCTGCCGTTCCTGCACGCGGAGCTGTTCCGTGAGCACCACCTGCGCCCACCGAAGGGCATCCTGCTCTACGGTCCGCCCGGGTGCGGCAAGACCCTGATCGCCAAGGCGGTGGCCAACTCCCTGGCCAAGAAGATCGCTGAGCGGCGGGGTGAGGAGAAGCACACCAGCTACTTCCTCAACATCAAGGGCCCTGAGCTGCTCAACAAGTACGTCGGTGAGACCGAGCGGCACATCCGGCTGATCTTCCAGCGGGCCCGGGAGAAGGCCGGCGAGGGTACTCCGGTGATCGTGTTCTTCGATGAGATGGACTCGGTCTTCCGGACCCGCGGTTCCGGTGTCTCCTCGGACGTGGAGAACACCATCGTTCCGCAGCTGCTGAGCGAGATCGACGGGGTCGAGGGCCTGGAGAACGTGATCGTGATCGGTGCCTCCAACCGGGAGGACATGATCGATCCGGCGATCCTGCGGCCCGGTCGGCTGGACGTCAAGATCAAGATTGAGCGTCCGGACGCCGAGGCGGCCAAGGATATCTTCTCCAAGTACATCCTCACCGGGCTGCCGCTGCACCCGGACGACCTCACCGAGCACGGCGACGATCCGCAGGCCACGGTGGCAGCCATGATCGACGCCGTGGTGCTGCGGATGTACTCGGAGACCGACGAGAACCGGTTCCTCGAGGTGACCTACGCCAACGGGGACAAGGAGGTCCTGTACTTCAAGGACTTCAACTCCGGCGCGATGATTCAGAACATCGTCGACCGGGGCAAGAAGATGGCAATCAAGGAGTTCCTCACCTCCGGGCGCAAGGGTCTGCGGTTGCAGCACCTGCTCGACGCGTGCGTCGACGAGTTCCGGGAGAACGAGGACCTGCCCAACACCACAAACCCGGACGACTGGGCCCGGATCTCCGGCAAGAAAGGGGAGCGGATCGTCTACATCCGTACCCTCGTCTCCGGCGGCAAGGGCGCGGAGGCCGGCCGGTCGATCGAGACGGCCAGCAACACCGGGCAGTACCTCTGACCACGGCCCGGTGTCCCGCACCCCGCCTCGGGGTGCGGGACACCGGCTCCGCGCCGCGGTCCGTGCGCGCCGCGGGACCGGTGTCCGACGTGCCCCCGCGTGACCACACGGACACGCCAACGTCCGGTTCCGTCGGTGCGCGGACTACGCTCGACATGACGGGCGCCGACGGAAGCGATGAGGTAACGGCATGAGTGTGCGGCGGATCATGGGCACCGAGGTGGAGTACGGGATCTCCGTGCCTGGCCAGCCCGGAGCCAACCCGATGGTCACTTCCTCCCAGGTGGTCAACGCCTACGGCGCCCGACCCGAGCTGAACCGGGGAGGTCGGGCCCGGTGGGACTACGAGGAGGAGTCGCCGCTGCGTGACGCCCGGGGCTTCACCTACTCGGGGGCGGCCTACGACCCGGCGGAGGCCCTCGCCGACGAGGATCTGGGCCTGGCCAACGTGATCCTCACCAACGGCGCCCGGCTCTACGTCGACCACGCCCACCCCGAGTACTCCACCCCCGAGGTCACCAACCCGCTGGACCTGGTCCGGTGGGACAAGGCGGGGGAGCGGGTGATGGCGGAGGCGGCCCGCCGCGCGGCGACCATCCCCGGTTCGCACCCCATTCAGCTCTACAAGAACAACACCGACAACAAGGGCGCCAGCTACGGCGCCCACGAGAACTACCTGATGCGTCGGCAGACGCCGTTCGCCGACATCGTGGCGTACCTGACGCCGTTCTTCGTCACCCGGCAGATCGTCTGCGGGGCGGGCCGGGTCGGTATCGGCCAGGACGGCTCCCAGGCGGGGTTCCAGATCTCCCAGCGGGCCGACTTCTTCGAGGTCGAGGTGGGCCTGGAGACGACGCTGAAGCGGCCGATCATCAACACCCGGGACGAACCGCACGCCGACGCCGACAAGTACCGCCGGCTGCACGTGATCATCGGCGACGCCAACCTCTCGGAGATCTCCACCTACCTGAAGCTCGGCACCACCTCGTTGATCCTGACCATGATCGAGGAGAAGGCGCTCGGCGCCGATCTGGGCATCGCCGACCCGGTGGCCGAGCTCAAGGCGGTGAGCCACGATCCGTCCCTGGCGCATCTGATGCGGCTGCGCGACGGCCGCCGGCTCACCGCGCTCGATCTGCAGTGGGCGTTCTACGAACGGGTTAGGGCGTTCGTCGACGATCGGTACGGCACCGACCTCGACGAGGCCACGGCTGACGTGCTGGACCGCTGGGAGGACGTGCTCGACCGGCTGGGACGGGATGTGATGTCCTGCGCGCAGGAGCTGGACTGGGTCGCGAAACTGCGGCTGCTCGACGGCTACCGGGAGCGGGAAGGGCTCTCCTGGGCCTCGCCGAAACTGCAGCTGGTCGACCTGCAGTACGCCGACGTCAGGCCGGAGAAGGGCCTCTACCACCGCCTGGTGGGTCGGGGAGCGATGCGTACCCTGCTCGACGACAGCGCCACCCGCGCCGCGATGGTCGAGCCGCCACCGGACACCCGGGCCTACTTCCGCGGCCGGTGCCTGGCGCAGTACGCCTCCGAGGTGGTCGCCGCCAGCTGGGACTCGGTCATCTTCGACGTGGGCCGGGAGTCGCTGGTCCGGGTGCCGATGATGGAGCCGGAGCGGGGGACCCAGGCCCACGTGGGCGACCTGTTCGACCGGTGCGCCAGCGCCAAGGACCTGCTGGAGGTGCTCACCGGCGATTGAGCCGGCCAGGTTCGCTCGGCGCGAACGTGGCCGACGCGGGCCGGTTCCGTCGCCACCGCGAGGTAAGTTTCACCTAGGCGATCGTGTGGAGGAGGCACCTGATGGCTACCCGTGACAGCGGCGGTCAGTCCCAGTCCGGCAAGTCCCGCCGGGCCGAGGAAGTCGACGAGACGGTCACCGAGACGGATCCGGAGGCCGCGCAGCGGCACGCCGAGATCACCGAGGACGTCGATGACCTGCTCGACGAGATCGACTCGGTGCTCGAAGAGAACGCCGAGGAGTTCGTCCGCGGCTACGTTCAGAAGGGCGGCGAGTAGCTCGCCGGCGGTGAAGATCGCACCCAGCGGGTGCGCACGCTAGTCTGCTCCAACACACCGGTGGCCTCGACCGGCACCGTGCCGGCACGGCGGCCCGGTCAGGCGATCACGTTCTGCAGAGAGGGACCACGTGGCAGCGGGATTCGATCCAGCCGGACGCTCTCCGGACGTGTTCATCAACGCGGGAACGTTTTCCTTCACCCAGTTCCTGGCGTCGGCCGCACCGGATCTGCTGCCGGGGCGCCGCCCACTGCCGCCCGGGCTGTCCGCGGACGTCGGTCCGCACGCCACGACGATCGTCACGCTCGTCACCGCCGAAGGCGTGGTGATGGCTGGTGACCGCCGGGCGACGATGGGCAACCTGATCGCCAACCGGGACATCGAGAAGGTGCATCCCGCTGACGCCTACTCGTTGATCGGCATCGCCGGCACCGCCGGCATCGGCATCGAGCTGATGCGGCTGTTCCAGGTCGAGCTGGAACATTACGAGAAGATGGAGGGCGCCGTCCTTTCCCTGGACGGTAAGGCGAACCGCCTCGCGTCGATGATCCGCAACAACCTCGGTGCCGCGCTGCAAGGGCTGGCCGTGGTGCCGCTGTTCGCCGGGTTCGACCTGACCGCCACCGATCCGGCCGGGGCCGGCCGAATCTTCAGCTTCGACGTCACCGGCGGTCCGTACGAGACCACCGGTTTCGACGCGATCGGCTCCGGATCGCTGTTCGCGAAAGCGGCCTTGAAGAAGCGGTACCGTTCCGGGTTGAGCAGCGCCGACGCGGTCCGCCTCGCAGTGGAGGCGCTGTACGACGCCGCCGACGACGACACCGCCACCGGCGGCCCGGACCTCACCCGCCGGATCTTCCCGGTGGTGATGACCGCGACGGCGGTCGGCACCCACCGGCTCACCGACGCCGAGTTGGCCCAGATCGCCGAGGCGGTCGTCGCCGCGCGTACCGAGAATCCGGGCGGCTGAACCCGCGAACGCCGACTTGTCTCGTCCGCTGTAGTCGTTACCACCTGGTCGAAGGAGAGCCGCCGCCGTGGCAATGCAGTTCTACGCCTCGCCCGAGCAGATCATGCGGGACCGTTCCGAGCTTGCCCGCAAGGGCATCGCCCGGGGCCGTAGCGCGCTGGTGCTGAGCTTCGAGGGCGGTGTGCTGTTCGTCGCCGAGAACCTGTCCAGCGCCCTGCACAAGGTGAGCGAGATCTACGACCGGATCGGGTTCGCCGCCGTCGGCCGGTACAACGAGTTCGAGAATCTGCGCCGGGCGGGGGTGCGGATGGCCGACCTGAACGGCCTCAGCTACGACCGTCGCGACGTGACCGGGCGGGCGCTGGCCAACGCGTTCGCGCAGACCCTTGGGTCGATCTTCACCGAGCAGTCGAAGCCGTTCGAGGTGGAGATCTGCGTCGCCGAGGTCGGGCTGGAGCCGGCCGCTGACGAGATCTACCGGCTGACCTACGACGGCTCAGTCACCGACGAGCCGGGGTGGATGGCGATGGGCGGCCATGCCGAGACGATCGCCGGTGTGCTGCGGACCGACCATCGTCCCGACATGTCGCTGTCCGACGCCGTCGGGCTCGCGGTGCGGGCCCTGGCCGAAGTGGGCGGCGAGAACGGCGCGACCCGCAGCATCGCCGCCGACCAGCTGGAGGTGGCGGTGCTCGACCGCCGCCGCCGTGGCCGGACCTTCCGTCGGATCACCGGTGCCGCGTTGACCGCACTGCTCGACGGCGGTGCCGCCGCCTCGGCGGACGAGCCCTCGTCAGCAGAAGCGGGCGGGTCCGGGGGTCCCCGGGTGCCCGAGTCGACGCCGGAGAAGCCGACCTCCTCGGCTGCCTCCGCCGACCTGGAGGACCCTGCCGGCGACTCCGGCACCACCGAACAGGACTGACCGGGCGCGAGGTGTGCCGCGCCAGGGCCGCGTCTCGGCCCGGTGCGTCACACCCAGCGCCGCACCGTCCGCCAGTACGCGGACAGCACGGCGTTGAACACCGTCCTGCCCGGCGGGTTGATCAGCGGGGTGTCCAGCCGATCGGTGAGGACCCGCATCCACACCCGGTCCGGGACGGTTCGCTCGGCCTGCAGCCGCGCCCGACGTCGCCGCAGATGGTCCCGATGCTGCCACAGCCACCGATAGCCGCGAAGCTTGTCGGCCAGCCAACCCTGCCGGGCAGCCAGCGCCAGCATCGCCAACTCCAGGGCCAGCAACGGCGGGCCGAGCAGCACCAGCGACCGGGCGCCCCATGTCGTGGCCACGAACATCACCCGATTGCGTTCGACAAGGTAGAACTTTAAGCTGTTGCGGCTGAACTCGTAGCGGTGCAGCGCTACCGCGTCCGGTACGTTGACCACTCGCAGACCGACCCGCCAGGTTCTGATCGACAGGTCCGCGTCCTCGTGGTAGGCGAAGTAGTGCGGGTCGAACCCCTTCAGCCGGTCCCAGTGCGCCCGCCGGGTCACCAGGCAGGCGCCCATCGCGCCGGCGGTCTCGGTCGGCTCGGTGCGGGTCTCCCGCTCGCGGAATCCGCCGATCCAACTCAACCCGAGCACGTGCACCTCGTTGCCGCGAGAATTGAGCAGGTCCGGCTCGTCGGCCAGGCGCACCGCGCCGGCGGCGATGCCGATGCTTGGGTCGGTGAGCTCCTCCACCAGCCGGGCGAGGGTGGTCGGCTCGACCACCGCGTCGCCGTTGACCAGCGCCACGTACTCGCCGTCGGCAGCGGCCACGCCGATGTTGCAGCCGGCGGAGAAGCCGACGTTGCTGCCGTCGCCGACCACCGTGACGCCGGGTACCTCCCGCAGCACGGTGACATCGTCGGTGGTGCATCCGTTGTCGACCAACACCACGTCGACGTCGATCTTCACCGAGGCGAGCAGGGCTTCCACCGATCGGCGCAGCAGCGGTTCCGCGCCCCAGGCCAGCACGACGGCACTGACCCGGGGCAGGTCGGACGGCGTACTGGATTCAGGGTTTATTTCCGACATGTCGGTTTCTCTCCTGGGCCTGGGGAATCCGGGCCGCCTCTGGCGCGGCGTGCCTGTCCTGCCGGCTGGTCCGGTGGCCCGTGGAGGTCAGCCGCCGAACGCCGGGTCGCGCAACGCGGTGGAGAGCATGCTCCGCCAGTCTGCCATGACCGGTAGCCCGGCGAGCGCCCAACGCCGATGTCCGAGCACCGAGTACGCCGGCCGGGCGGCGGGCCGGCGGAAGTTGGCACTGGTGGTGGGGCGGATCCGCGTCGGGTCGAGGCCGCGCAGTGCGAACGCCTCCCGGGCCAGCCCACACCAGCTCGTCTGCCCGCTCGCCGTACCGTGGTAGATCCCGGCGGGGGCCGTGCCGGCGACCGCCGCCCCGGCCAGCGCGACGAGCTGTCCGGCGAGGGCGTACGACCAGGTCGGCTGACCATGCTGGTCGTCGACGACGTCGAGGTGTTCGCGCTCACCGGCCAGCCGCAGCATGGTCGTGACGAAGTTCGGTCCGTGCGCTCCGTAGAGCCACGCGGTCCGCACCACGTAGCCGCGCTGCGGCAGTAGTCGGGCGACGGCCTGCTCGCCGACGAGCTTGCTGCGGCCGTAGCCGTTGACCGGCGAGGTCGGGGCATCCTCCGGGTACGGGGAGGTGCCGTCACCGGCAAACACGTAGTCGGTGGAGACGTGCACCAGGTGCGCCCCACGGTCGGCGCACGCCTGGGCCAGATGCGCCACGGCGGTGCCGTTGACGGCGGTGGCGGCGTCCTCTGCCTCCTCCGCGCCGTCTACGTCGGTCCACGCTGCGGCGTTGATCACCAGCTGGTGCCCGTCGACTGCGGCAGCGACCGCCACCGGGTCGGTGATGTCCAGATCGGTACGGGTCAGCGCGGTCACCGACCGGGTGTCCCGGTGGTCGGCCAACGCGGCCAGCAGATCCCGCCCCAGCATCCCACCGGCACCGGTGACCAGCCACCGGTCGGCGGCGGTCACGACGCCACGGGCTTCTTCAGCGGCTCCCACCAGGACCGGTTCTCCCGGTACCAGCGGACCGTGCCGGCCAGTCCTTCGTCCAGCGTGACACTCGGGGTGTAGCCCAGTTCACGGGAGATCTTGCCGATGTCCAGCGAGTAGCGCCGGTCGTGCCCCTTGCGGTCGGTGACCGGGACGACCCGTTCCCATCCCACCCCACATGCGTCCAGCAGCCGGGCGGTGAGCTCCTTGTTGGTCAGTTCGGTCCCGCCGCCGATGTGGTACACCTCGCCGGCGCGCCCGCCGGCGGCGACCAGCGCGATGCCCACGCAGTGGTCCCGCACGTGCAGCCAGTCCCGGATGTTGCCGCCGTCGCCGTACAGCGGCACCGTACCGCCGTCCAGCAGGTTGGTGACGAACAGCGGGATGACCTTCTCCGGGAACTGGTACGGCCCGTAGTTGTTGGAGCAGCGAGTCACCACGACGTCCATGCCGTGTGTCCGGTGGTAGGCCAGGGCCAGCAGGTCGGAGCCGGCCTTGGACGCGGAGTACGGCGAGTTCGGCGACAACGGCCAGTCCTCGGTCCATGACCCTTCGTCGATCGACCCGTACACCTCGTCGGTCGAGACGTGCACGAACCGGTCCGCCCCGTGGCGCAGCGCCGCGTCGAGCAGGGTCTGGGTGCCCACCACGTTGGTGGTCACGAACTCCGCAGCACCGGTGATCGACCGGTCGACGTGCGACTCGGCGGCGAAGTGCACCACCATGTCGTGTCCGGCGAGTGCCCGGTCGACGGCGTCGGCGTCGCAGATGTCCGCCTGGACGAAGGTCAGCCGTGGGTCGTCGCGGACCGGGGCCAGATTGGCGAGATTGCCGGAATAGGTCAACTTGTCCAGCACGGTTACCGTAGCCGGACTGACCGGGGCGTTCGGATCGGTGAGCAGCATCCGGACGAATTCGGAACCGATGAAGCCGGCACCGCCGGTGACGAGGACTCTCACAGGTTCGGGAGTCTACGGGACACCGGCACCGTCGACCGGGCATCGCCGGTGACGGCTATCCGACGATGTGCCCGCCGGGACCGGTAATGGACTGGTGCACGACCGGCCCAGCAGGTGTCGGACGAAGGGTCCGACATCCGCGACCGGCCCGTACAGGCAGCCCGTTGACGGTTGCTGTGGGTGTTCAGGCCGGTAGGCTCCCGCCGTGCGTGGAATCCTACTCGCCGGCGGTACCGGATCTCGGCTCTGGCCGATCACTCGCGCTGTGTCGAAACAGCTCATGCCGATCTTCGACAAGCCGATGATCTACTACCCGCTCGCCACCCTGATCATGTCCGGCATCCAGGAGATCCTGGTTGTGACCACACCGGAGGATCAACCGCAGTTCCGGCGACTGCTCGGTGACGGCGCGCAGTTCGGTCTGCGGCTGAGCTACCGGGCGCAGCCCCGGCCGGAGGGCATCGCCCAGGCGTTCGTGCTCGGCGCGGACTTCATCGGCGATGAGTCCGTCGCGCTGATCCTGGGCGACAACATCTTCCACGGCATCGGTCTGGGCCGGAAGTTGTCCGACCACGCCGACCTGACCGGCGGCCTGATCTTCGCCTATCCGGTGGCCAACCCCGAGGCGTACGGCGTGGTCGACTTCGACGCCGCCGGCCGGGTCCTGTCGATCGAGGAGAAGCCGAAGCAGCCTCGGTCGCGCTACGCGGTGCCCGGACTGTACTTCTACGACAACCAGGTGGTGGAGATCGCCGCAGGGCTGAAACCGAGTGACCGCGGCGAACTGGAGATCACTGCGGTCAACGAGGCGTACCGCCGGGCCGGTCAGCTGTCGGTGACCGTGCTGGACCGAGGGACGGCCTGGCTGGACACCGGCACGTTCAATTCGATGATGCAGGCCGCTGAGTTCGTCCGGGTGATCGAGGAACGCCAAGGCATGAAGATCGGCTGCATCGAGGAGTCCGCCTGGCGCGCCGGACTGATCGACGACGGTCAGCTGCGTGCCCTCGCCGAGCCGCTGACCAAGAGCGGTTACGGCGACTACCTGTTAAGCCTGCTCGAGGAGCGCCACGACCACCGGTTGTCCGACGCCGTACCGGCTGAGGAGGCGTGATGAAGATTCGGGAACTCGAGGTCGAGGGCGCCTGGGAGGTCACCCCGCAGCAGCACGGTGACCCACGTGGGCTGTTCCTGGAATGGTACCGCTTCGACCACCTGGCCGGGGCGGTCGGGCACCCGCTGCGGCTGGCCCAGGGCAATTTGTCGGTCTCGGCGCGCGGCGTCGTTCGGGGCATCCACTTCGCCGATGTGCCGCCTGGCCAGGCCAAGTACATCAGCTGCGTACGGGGCGCGGTGGTCGACGTGGTCGTCGACCTGCGGGTCGGTTCACCGACGTTCGGCCGATGGACGGCGGTGCGGCTAGACGACGTGGACCGCCGCGCGGTCTACCTCAGCGAAGGACTCGGTCACGGGTTCTGCGCGATGTCCGACGACGCCACCCTGAACTATCTCTGCTCGACCACCTACAACCCGCGCGCCGAGCACGGCGTGCATCCTCTTGACGCCGACCTGGCCATCGACTGGCCGGTCGCCGCGCCACAGCTGTCCGCCCGCGACGACGCGGCCCCGACACTGGCCCAGGCCCGCGCCGACGGCCTGTTGCCCGATTACGGCCGTTGTCGGGAGTTCGTCGCCCGGCTCACCGCCGGCGAGTCGCCGTACGCATCTGGCCAATAACTCTGCGCGAAAGCGACCTGTCGGGCGTAGTTCGTCTGACAGGTCGCCCGAGACTGACCACGGAGCCCTCGGGGCGGCTAATGTCTGGTCATGGAACGGCGAATCTTCGGGCTCGAAACCGAGTACGGTGTCACCTGCACCTACCGCGGCCAGCGGCGGCTGTCGCCGGACGAGGTGGCGCGCTACCTGTTCCGCCGGGTGGTCTCCTGGGGGCGGTCCAGCAACGTCTTCCTCCGCAACGGGGCCCGGCTCTACCTCGACGTCGGATCCCACCCGGAGTACGCCACGCCGGAGTGTGACTCGGTCACCGACCTGGTGGCGCACGACCGGGCAGGCGAGCGGATCCTCGAAGGGCTGCTGGTGGATGCCGAAAAGCGGCTGCACGACGAGGGCATCGCCGGCGAGATCTACCTGTTCAAGAACAACACCGACTCGGCCGGCAACTCGTACGGCTGCCACGAGAACTATCTCGTCTCCCGGCACGGCGAGTTCGGTCGGCTGGCGGACGTGCTCATCCCGTTCCTGGTCACCCGGCAGCTCATCTGCGGTGCAGGCAAGGTGCTGCAGACACCGCGCGGGGCGGTCTACTGTCTGTCCCAGCGGGCCGAGCACATCTGGGAGGGCGTCTCCTCGGCGACTACCCGGTCCCGGCCGATCATCAACACCCGCGACGAACCGCACGCCGACGCCGAGCGGTACCGCCGGCTGCACGTCATCGTCGGCGACTCCAACATGAACGAGGTGACCACGCTGCTCAAGGTCGGCAGCGCGGACATCGTGCTGCGGATGATCGAAGCCGGCGTCGTCATGCGGGACCTGTCGTTGGAGAACCCGATCCGGGCGATCCGCGAGGTCTCCCACGACATCACCGGCCGGCGCAAGATCCGCCTAGCCTCCAACAAGGAGGTCAGCGCGCTGGAGATTCAGCAGGAGTACCTGGCCCGGGCGACGGAGTTCGTCGAACGCCGGGGCGGCGACCAGACCGCCAAACGGGTCGTCGAGCTGTGGGGCAGGGCACTGCGGGCGGTCGAGACCGGCGACCTGGACCCGGTCGCCCGGGAGATTGACTGGGTGACCAAGTTGAAGCTGATCGAGCGCTATCAGCGCAAGCACGATCTGCCGCTGTCCCATCCGCGGGTCGCCCAGATGGATCTGGCGTACCACGACCTGCGCCGCGGCCGCGGGCTGTACGCGCTGCTGGAGCGGCGCGGCCAGGTCGACCGGGTGGCCACCGACCCGGAAATCTTCGAGGCCAAGGAGACCCCGCCGCAGACCACCCGGGCCCGGCTGCGTGGGGAGTTCATCCGGCACGCCCAGGAGAAGCGGCGGGACTTCACCGTCGACTGGGTCCACCTCAAGCTGAACGACCAGGCGCAGCGCACCGTGCTGTGCAAGGACCCGTTCCGGGCCTACGACGAGCGGGTGGAGCGGCTGATTGCGAGCATGTGACGGTAGGCTCACGGACGATGGTTGACCCCACCCGCGACGATCCCGCGCCGCCGCCGCCGTCCGCCACCGGCCGGCCGAGTCCGTTTCCCCGGACCGAGACCTGGCTCGAGCGGCGGCGCAACAAGATCGCCGCAGAGATCGCCCGCAACCGGCGCGGCGAGTACACCGTGCCCACCTGGGTGCTCGCCACGGGGTTGGCGCTCATCCTGGCTGCCTGGGTGGTCCTGATCATCGTCAGCTGAGCCGGTGCCGCCGGGTCAGCCGTCACCGCTGGCGAGCGCCGCCGCGTGCCGGCCGGCGGCCGCGCCGGCCAGGAAGTAGGCGTGGTCGCCGGCCAGGTCCCGGCCCATGGTCCGCAGCGGCACCGGGCTGGCCCGCAACGCCGCGTCGAGACCGTCGGTGGCGACCCGTACCGCACGGTGCCGGCCGGTCGGCGCCACCAGTTGACCCAACGCGGTCGCCACGTCGTCGGCGATCTCCGCCGGCAGGTCCGCCGGGACCACCAGGTCCGCCGGAGCGAGCGCCACCCGCCCGTACGCGGTGCTGCTGTGGTGCGACAGGCCGCGGTGGCGCGGCCGAGGGTCGTCGGCGGAGATGCGCAGCGCGCCGACCGGCTGCCCGCCGAGTACGGCGGCGGCGTTGACCGCCTCGCCCACCCCGACGCCGGAGAAACCCCATCTGGTGCCGGTGCCGAGGTTACCCGGACCCTGGCAGACCACCGCCACGTCGGCGGCCAGCACGTGCCGGGCCGCCAGCAGCCCGCTGTGCACGGTGGCGGCCTCCAGATCGCCGCCGAAGCACTGGCCCACGGTGACCGTGCCGGCCAGCGTTGCGGACAGCCCGTCGAGGGTCCGGGAGAAGCCAGCGGGCAGCGCCCCGCCGTCGGTCATCACGTACCCGACCCGCAGCCGAGGCCGGTCGGCGAGGACGCCGGCGACGATCGCCGGCAGCGCCGAGTGCAGGTCGGCGGTGACCACCGGCATCCCGGCCAGGTCCTCGGCGTCAACCAGCACCTGCCGGTGCGGTGACGCCTCCTCGTCGACCCCGCACACGATCGCCTGCAGCGGGGTGTACCGGGCCTTCACCAGATGCCCGTCGGAGCGGTCCCGCCCGCCCGGCGGGTCCGGCGGCAGCCGGTCCGGCACCGCCACCACCAGGGCGTACCCGCCGGTGCCGAGCCCCATCAGCAGTGCCGAGACGTTCAGCAGCACCCGGTCGCCGGGTTCGGGTTCGCCGACCAGCGCCGGATAGGCCACCGCGCGCACCGGCTCCCCGTCGACGGCGACGTCCAGTTCGACCGCCCCACGCCACCGCCGCCGGACCGCGGTGACCATGCCGTCACGCCATCGCACCATGCCGGGCACGCTAACCTGCGCCCCCGTGCAGCGGCCGGGCGGGGCGGTCGCTGCACCGCCGACACTGCTAGCGTCGTGCCGTGTCCCGCAACCGGACCGAACGCCTGGTCAATCTCGTGATCTGCCTGTTGTCGACGCGGCGCTTCCTGACCGCCGCGCAGATCGCCGCGACCGTACCCGGCTACGAACACGATCCGTCCGACGTCCGTGACCACGAGGCGTTCCAGCGCAAGTTCGAGCGGGACAAGGCGGAGCTGCGCGACCTCGGCGTGCCGCTGGAGACCGGCGCGGCCAGCGCCTTCGACAGCGAACCGGGCTACCGGATCGCCCACCGCGAGTACGCGCTGCCGGAGATTCCGCTGGAGCCGGAGGAGGCCGCCGCGGTCGGCATCGCCGCCCGGCTGTGGCAGCATGCCGGGCTGGCCGCCGCCGCCTCGTCCGGACTGGCCAAGTTGCGGGCCGCCGGCATCGACGTGGATCCGCAGGCCACCCTCGGGGTGGAACCGGTGGTCACGGTCGACCCGGCGTTCGCCGCGTTGACCGCCGCGGCCCGTGACCGGCGTCCGGTGACCTTCGACTACCGGGTGCCGAGCGGCGACACCCCCACCCGGCGGCGGCTGCAGCCCTGGGGGGTAGTCTGCTGGCGGGGCCGCTGGTACGTGGTCGGCCACGACCAGGACCGCGAGGCTACCCGCTGCTTCCGCCTGTCCCGGGTGGTGGGCGCGGTGCGGCTCACCGGTCGGGCCGCCAGTTTTTCCCCGCCGACCGGCGTCGACCTGATCAGTCACGTCGCCCGCTGGTCGGACCCGGTCGAACGTACCGGCGTGGCTACCGTGCTGGCCGGGCCGGGCCGGGCTGCCGGCCTGCGGCGCGGTGCGGAGTCCTGCGTCCCGGGCCCCGATGGAGACCAGCTGACCCTGCGCTACGCCGAGCCGGAGGCGCTCGCCGGCCAGCTGGCCAGGTACGGCGCCGACGTGCGGGTGCTCGATCCGCCGGAGCTGCGCGAGCTGGTGATCCAGCGGCTGAAGGAGATCGTGGTGGCGCACCAGCCGGCCGGTGCGGAGGTGCGAGGGTGACCACGTCCCGACCGACCGGCTCGCGGGCCTCCGCCGACCGGCTCGCCCGGTTGCTCAACCTGGTGCCCTACCTGCTGGCCCGGCCGGGCGTGGAGATCGCCCAAGCCGCCGCCGACCTGGGCACCAGCGCGCGTCAACTGCGGGAGGACCTAGAGCTGCTGTGGGTGTGCGGGCTGCCCGGCTACGGTCCGGGCGACCTGATCGACATGGCGTTCGATGGCGACCGGGTGACGATCACCTACGACGCCGGCATCGACCGACCGTTGCGGCTGACGCCGGACGAGGCCCTCGCCCTGGTGGTGGCGCTGCGGATGCTGGCCGAGACGCCGGGGCTGGCCAACCGGGACGCTGTGGAGCGTGCGCTGGCCAAAATTGAGGACGCGGCGGGCGAGTCGGCCGGTGCCCCGGTGGCGGTACGCCTGCCCGCTGACACGGCCCGGTTGGACCGGCTGCGGTCGGCGGCACAGAGCGGCCGGGCGGTGCGGATCACCTACTACACGGCGGCCCGCGACGAAACCACGGATCGGGTCGTCGACCCGATCCGGGTGCTCATGATCGGCGGTCGGGGCTACCTGGAGGCCTGGTGCCGGCGGGCCGAGGCGGTCCGGCTGTTCCGGGCCGACCGGGTCGACGCCCTGGTCGAGCTGGACCAGCCGGCCGCCGTACCGCCGCAGGCCGGTCGGCACGAGCCCCGGGAGGCCGCGTTCCAACCGACGCCGGGCCTACCGTTGGTGGTTCTGCGGGTCGGCCGGTGCGGCCGGTGGATCACCGAGTACTACCCGTGCGAGGACGTCCGGGTCGAACCGAACGGCGAGTGGCTGGTCACCATGCGGGTCACCGACCTGGCCTGGGCCCGCCGGTTCGTCCTCGGGCTGGGCCCCGACGTCACGGTGGTCGCTCCGGCGCAGTTGGTCGCGCAGGTGCACGCGGCCGCGTCCGCCGCGCTTGCCGCGTACGCCGTTCCCGGTGGTGCACCGGCTGCGGACCTGTCCGCTAGCGGCTAGTCTGCTCAGGTGCTGACCTGGATCGTTCTCGCCGTGCTGGGATGCGCGCTGTTGGTGCTCGTCGCGGCGGTCCGTCCGGTGCTGACCCGGTTGCCGGCGCTGCGCCGTGCCGCGCTCGCCCTGCAGCGCCGCCAGGACGAAGCGGAGGCGTTGGCTGCGCAGGCCGAGCAGTTGCAGCTGCGGCTGGCGAAGCTGGAGCAAAGCCTGGCGGCCACGGGTCCACGGCCCGGACGGCCCGGGGACCGGCCGGACGGCTGCGGCTGACCAGCCGGTCACGCCGGCCTGGCCTGTTCGTCCAGTGCCTGCGAAGCGCCGGTCAGCGTTGCGCCGTCCGTGGTTGACGAGTCAGTTGATCGTGGTTGAGACTCCACCGAACCCCGCCAGATTGACCCGGTCTGGCAGGTGGCGGACCCGGCGAACGCACGTACGATGGGCTCGTCACCACCGACGCACCGACTGGAGCTATGCCATGCATGCCCTGAAGCCGTGGCACATCGCCGTACTTGTGGTCGTGCTGATCCTGCTCTTTGGCGCCAAGCGGCTGCCGGACGCGGCGCGGTCGCTCGGCCGATCCCTGCGGATCATCAAGGCCGAGACGAAGAGCCTCGCCGACGACGACAAGGACCTCGCCGAGAAGGCCGACGCTCAGCACGGCCGTGCGCCGTACCAGGCCGAGCCGGTGATCGAGCCGACCAGCGTGCACCAGCCGGGCTACCAGCCACCGCCGGCCCCGACGGCCGATCAGCCGCAGCGCGTCCGCGACGCCAACTGACCGGAAAGGTCTCCTGCCGTGGGCTTCGCCCTGCGTCGGCGCGGTCCGAGCAAGTTCGACCGTGCCTCCGACGGCTCGATGACCCTGATCGAGCACTTCCGTGAGCTGCGTACCCGACTGTTCTGGGCCTCGCTGGCCATCGTCGTCGGGCTGATCGTCGGTTACTTCCTCGCCGATCCGGTGTACCAGCTGCTCAAGCAGCCGTACTGCGAGTTGCCCGGCACAGGCGAGACAACCGCAGACGGCACCTGCCGGGAATTCCTGCAGCTGTCCCCGGCTGCCGGCCTCGTCCTGAAGCTGAAGCTGGCGCTCTGGCTCGGCCTGATCGTCGCCGGACCCGTCTGGCTCTACCAGCTCTGGGCGTTCATCGCGCCCGGCCTGCACCGGCACGAGCGCAAGTGGGCGTACGTCTTCGTCTCGATCGCCGCGCCGTTGTTCGTCGCCGGCGCGGCGCTGGCCTACTTCGTCGTCGACAAGGGGCTGGCGTTCCTGCTCGAGGCCGGTGTCACCGGGGTGTCCACCCAGCTCGAGGTGACCCGGTACATCTCGTTCGTGACCACGATGATCCTGCTGTTCGGGGTCGCGTTCGAGTTCCCGCTGGTGCTGCTGATGCTCAATTTCACCGGCGTGGTCAGCGGGCGACGTCTGCTCAGCTGGTGGCGTGCGGTGGTCTTCGTCTGCTTCGCGTTCGCTGCGATCGCCAGTCCGGACCCGGGTCCGTTCGGGATGACCCTGCTGGCGTTGTGTCTGGCGCTGTTGTACTTCGTCGCGGTCGGGGTGGCTTTCCTCAACGACAAGCGTCGTGGCCGCGGCAAGGAGGTCTACGCCGGGTTGGACGACGACGAGGCGTCACCGCTGGACGACGACCCGCAGCCGGTGTCGGTCGCCGACCGCACCGAGACGGTCACCCCGGTCGTGCCGACCCAGCCGGTGCCGAAACCGTTGCCGATCGAGCGTCGCTACGACGACATGACGTGACCGGTCCGGCCGGCGGTCCGTCCGCCGTCGTGCCCGGCGCGGTCGCGGTGCTGACGAACCCGAGTGCCGGCCGTGGCCGGCACTCGGCCGTCCTGCCGCTGGTCCGTGACCTGCTGGCGGCGACCGGTCGGCCGGTGCGGCTGCTCACCGCCGTCGCCGCCGACCAGGCAGCGAGCGCCTGCCGGGCCGCGGTGGCCGGCGGCGCGGCCGCACTGGTGACCCTCGGCGGCGACGGCACCGTGCACCTTGCCCTGCAGGCGCTCGCCGGCACCGACATCCCGCTGGGTCCGGTGCCGACCGGCACCGGCAACGACTTCGCCGCCGGCACCGGTTTCCCGGCCGATCCGGCCCGTGCGGCGGCGGTGATCGCCGCCGCCTTGGCCGCCGGTCGGAGCCGGCCCGTCGACCTGGCCCGGGTGTCCGCACCGGGCCGGCCGGACCGGTGGTTCGGCGCGGTGCTGGCCGCCGGGTTCGACGCGGTCGTCAACGAGCGGGCCAATCGAATGCCCTGGCCGGCTGGGCCGCGCCGCTACGATCTGGCGATCCTGGTCGAGCTGGCACGGCTGCGGCCGAGCCGTTACCGCATGATGTGCGACGGCGAGCCGGACGAGCTCGACGCGGTCCTGGTCGCGGTCGGCAACTGCGCCAGCTACGGCGGCGGGATGCGGATCTGCCCAGCGGCCGACCCGACCGACGGTCTGCTCGACGTGGTGGTGGCCGGGCCGGTCTCCCGCCGTACGCTGATCCGGATCAAACCGCAGGTCCGAAGGGGCAGTCACGTCGACCACCCGATGGTGCGCAGTCTCCGGGCCCGCCAGGTGACGATCGAGGCGCCGGACCTGGTCTGCTACGCCGACGGCGAACGGCTCGGGCCGCTACCGGTGACCGTCACCGCCGTGCCGGGAGCACTGCGGCTGCTGCGGTGATCACCGGTCCGGCTCGCCGGTGGCCAGGTCGAGCACGGCCGCGAGTCCGTTGGCCCGGCCCGGGTCGGCCGCCGGCAGCACCAGCGCCGCGCAGCCGGCCCGTACGGCGCCCGCGTCGGCCGGCGTGTCGCCCACCATCAGGGTCCGCTCCGGATCGACCCGCAGCATCCCGCAGGCCCGCAGGAAGATCGCCGGGTCGGGTTTGCAGCGGCCCACCTCGTAGGACAACGCCCAGGCGCCGATCAGGTCGGCCAGGCCCCAGGCGGTGAAGTGCGGACGGATGTCGAAGCCGATGTTGCTGACCACGGCGACCGGCACCCCGGCGGCGTGCAGGGCCCGCAACGTCGCGGCGGTGTCCGCGTACGGCAGCCACCCGTCCGGGCCGAGCAGCCGCTGATAGAGGGCCTCGGCCAGGCCGTCCACCCCGCTGTCGACCGTCGCGGCCAGCCCGGTGTACGCGGCCCGGTGCGCCTGCGGATACAGGTCGCGGTCGGCCCACACCTCGGCCAGTTGCGGGGGGACCCGGGTGGGCAGTGGCCCGCCTGCCCGGCCGGCGGTCAGCAGCCGGTCGGCGAGGACGGTAGCCCGCCCCCGGTCCAGGGCCACCCCGCACGCCTCGGCACCCTGGGTGACCCAGCGGACCGGGTCCTCGACCTGGGCGAGGGTGCCGTGGAAGTCGAACAGGACCGCCTCGATTGGGCGGCGTCGTGGCCGGTCGGCCGGTTCGTGCCCGGGACCGGCGGATACGTCGGGGCGGGGGCGTTCGGGATGATCCGGCACGCCTGCACCTTATCGAGCCGGCTCGGCGGCCCGGTAGGTTGCCCTAACCCGAGTGGCGCCGCCGCCCGACCGGCGGCGCCCGCGAGTGACGAGGGCCCTGACCGGGACACTGCCGGCCGGCTGCGATTAATCTTGCGGTATGTCGAGCCCCGCCGAGCGGTACGCCGCAGCGCGCCGCCGGGCCGCGCAGGCCGCCGCCTTTCCCGCGCTCGGGGAGTTCGCCCTCGATCTCGGTTTCGACCTGGACGACTTCCAGCGGGCCGCCTGCCAGGCCCTGGAACGGGGTAGCGGGGTGCTGGTCTGCGCGCCGACCGGGGCGGGTAAGACGGTGGTCGGCGAGTTCGCGGTCCACCTGGCGCTGCGCGCCGGTGCCGCGTCGGCCGGCGGCCCGCCGCGTAAGTGCTTCTACACCACCCCGATCAAGGCACTGTCCAACCAGAAGTACCACGACTTGGTCGGTCGGTACGGCGCCGCCCAGGTGGGGCTGCTGACCGGGGACAACGCGATCAACGGCGACGCGCCCGTGGTGGTGATGACCACCGAGGTGCTGCGCAACATGCTGTACGCCGGCTCGGCCACTCTGGACGGCCTGGCGTACGTGGTGATGGACGAGGTGCACTACCTCGCCGACCGGTTCCGGGGAGCGGTCTGGGAGGAGGTGATCATCCACCTGCCGTCGTCGGTCACCCTGGTGTCGCTGTCCGCGACGGTGTCCAACGCCGAGGAGTTCGCCGACTGGCTGGTCACCGTCCGTGGCGAGACCGAGGTGGTGGTCAGCGAGCACCGCCCTGTCCCGCTGTGGCAGCACATGCTGGTGGGGCGGCGGATGTTCGACCTGTTCCACGACGCTGACGCGGCCCGTAAGCATGACGTGCATCCGGAGTTGCTGCGCTACAGCCGGGAGATGCTGCGCCGGCTGGAACTCGGTGACGGCCGTACCCACGGGCCAGGCTGGGGCCGGTCCGGTGGTCGCGGCCCGCGCTGGCGTCCCCCGCTGCGGGCGGACGTGATCGAACGCCTCGAGCGGGAAGGTCTGCTGCCGGCGATCCTGTTCGTGTTCAGCCGGGCCGGGTGCGACGCCGCCGTCGCCCAGTGCCTGGCCGCCGGTCTGCGGCTGACCACCCCGGACGAGCGCGCCGAGATCCGTCGGCTGGTGGAGGCGCGGCTGTCCAGCCTGCCGGCCGAGGACCTGTCGGTGCTCGGCTACTGGGGCTGGCTGGACGGGCTGGAACGCGGTCTCGCCGCGCACCACGCCGGCATGCTGCCGGCCTTCAAGGAGGTCGTCGAGGACCTGTTCGTCCGAGGCCTGATCAAGGCCGTGTTCGCCACCGAGACGCTGGCGTTGGGGATCAACATGCCGGCCCGCTGCGTGGTGCTGGAGCGGCTGGTCAAGTTCAACGGGGAGGCGCACGTCGACCTGACCCCGGGCGAGTACACCCAGCTGACCGGGCGGGCCGGCCGGCGCGGCATCGACGTGGAGGGCCACGCGGTGGTGGTCTGGTCGCCGGAGGTCGATCCACGGCACGTCGCCGGGCTCGCCTCGACCCGGACCTACCCGCTGCGGTCGAGTTTCCGACCGTCCTACAACATGGCGGTCAACCTGGTCGGCACCGTCGGCTTCAACGCCGCCCGGGAACTGCTCGAGTCGTCCTTCGCCCAGTTCCAGGCGGACCGGTCGGTGGTCGGCCTGGCCAGGCAGGCGCAGCGCAACACCGAAACCATCGAGGCGTACGGCGTCGAGACGCGCTGCGACCTCGGCGATTTCGACGCGTACTTCGATCTGCGGGTGGCGATCGCCGACCGGGAGCGGGAGCTGGCCCGGCAGGGTCAGCAGCAGCGGCGCACCGCGGCGGTCGACTCGCTGGAGCGGCTGCGGGTCGGTGACGTCATCCGGGTGCCGTCGGGCCGGCGGGCCGGGTTGGCTGTGGTGCTGGACCCTGGGGCGGGCGGGTTCGGCGAACCCCGCCCGCTGGTGCTGACCCAGGACCGGTGGGCGGGCCGGGTGTCGGTCGGCGACTTCACCGTCCCCGCGGAAGTGCTGACCCGGATCCGGGTGCCAAAGCATTTCAACCACCGGTCACCGGCGGCCCGGCGGGATCTGGCGGCGGCGGTCGCCGGGACGGGCCTGGGTCGCCACGGCGGACGCCGCCGGGGGCGTGCGCGCGGTGACCGGGACGACGACCGGATCACCCAGTTGCGGGCCGAGCTGCGTCGGCACCCCTGCCACAGCTGTCCGGACCGGGAGGAGCATGCCCGCTGGGCAGAACGACGGCACCGGCTGGCCCGCGACACCGACGAGCTGCGGGCCCGGGTGGCGGGCCGGACCGGATCGTTGACCCGGACCTTCGACCGGGTCTGCGGTCTGCTGACCGACCGCGGCTACCTGACATCCGACGGTACGGTGACCGACGCAGGGCGGATGCTGGCCCGGATCTGGACGGAGACCGACCTGCTGGTCGCCGAGTGCCTGCGCCGAGGTGTCTGGGACGGTCTGGCGCCGGCGGAGCTGGCCGCCGCGGTGTCGGTGGTGGTGTACGAGGCCCGCCGTGACGTCGACGAGCGGGCGGCGCTGCCGCGGGGGGCGGTCGCTGTGGCGGTGGACGCCACCACTGCGATCTGGGCCAGCCTGGAGGCCGACGAGGCGGCCGCCGGCCTGGAGTCGACCCGGGAGCCGGATCTCGGCTTTGTCTGGCCGATCTACCGGTGGGCCCGGGGCGAGCCGCTGGCCAAGGTGCTGGCCAGTGGGGACAGCCTGGACGGGGAGATGCCGGCCGGGGACTTCGTCCGGTGGGCCCGGCAGGTCGCCGACATGCTCGGGCAGCTGGCCCAGGCCCGGGGTGCGTCGCCGCAGCTGGCGCGGACGGCCGCGCAGGCGGTGTCCGCGCTGCAGCGCGGCGTGCTGGCGTACCAGACGGCGGGGTGACTGTCGGTTGACGGTCGAATAGCGTGCCGTGATCACCGGTACCGGTGGTGCATCACAATGTCGACACGGCCCGACGAAACAACCAAACGATCGCTTGCGAAGACCCTTTTCGCTGCTCACCATCGGTTCGGGGAGTACCAGCCTGTGGTTCGGGCCGAAGGGGTGGACATGGCAGATATCAACCATTTTGAATATGGCTTCATTACGCCAACGCTGAGTTACGCGTTGTCGGTGCTCGGTTCGTTTCTCGGACTGATCTGCGCCGTGCGGGTCCGGGAGTCGGACACCCCGGGCCGGCGGGCCTGGTGGCTCTCGCTGTCGGCGTTCGCGATCGGTGGCACCGCCATCTGGACCATGCACTTCATGGCGATGCTCGGCTTCAGCGTGGCCGGCACCCAGATCCGCTACGACATCGCGATCACCATCGCCAGCGCGGTGATCGCGATCGCCGCAGTCGCGTTCGGGCTGTTCCTGGTCGGCTTCGGCCGGCCGTCGCTGGTGAAGATCCTGCTCGGCGGGGTCATCACCGGCCTGGGCGTGGCCGCGATGCACTACACCGGAATGGCCGCGATGCGGCTCAACGGCGACATCGACTACGCGCGGGGCCGAGTGACGCTCTCCGTGGTGATCGCGGTGATCGCGGCAACGGTGGCGCTGTGGCTGGCGGTCACGGTCCGCCGGCCGCTGGCGATGACCGGGTCCGCGCTGCTGATGGGTGTCGCGGTCAACGGCATGCATTTCACCGGCATGACGGCGATGTCGGTGCACCTGCACGAGCCGACCGGCGTGCTCAACGGGGCGACTGCGGCAACCCTGCTGGTACCGATCGGCGTGGCGGTGCTGCTCGTGGTGATCGGCCTGGTGTACGCGGTCCTGTCCGCCCCGACCGAGGAGGACCGGGCGGCGGCGGCGTACCTCGACGCGCGGATTGCCGAGCGGCGTAGTACCCCACAGCCACCGACCCCGGCCCGGCCGAATGGGTTCACCCCGTTACGCAGCGGCTCGAACACCAGCGGTGAGCAGAACGCGTCGAGCCGGTCAGGCGGTTACAACGGGTTCAACGCCTGACCGCTAGCGTCCGCACCGCCGGACCCGCCGGCGCCCTGTGCCATCGCGTCGACCAGCCGCCGGCAGGAACCCGCGAGGTTCCACCGGTCCGCCAGCTCCATCAACCGGTCGGGGTCGGCCGGTGCGGCGGGCAGCCGCACCGGTTCGACCGCCAGATCGAGATCCCTGGCCACCCGTACCACGGTCGGCGCGACCGCCAGGTAGTCGCGGGCGGCCGCCAGTCGGGCCCGCAGACCGGGAGCGAACCCGGACCGTTGGTCGTCCAGTGCCGCGACCAGCCCGGCAAGATCGCCGTACCGCTGCAGCAGCCGCGCGGCGGTCTTGGCGCCGACGCCCGGCACTCCCGGCAGGCCGTCGCTCGGGTCGCCACGCAGTGCGGCGAAGTCGGCGTACCCGGCGGGCGGTACGCCGAAGCGCTGCTCGACGGCCGCGCCGTCGCAGTCCTCCAGCTTGGCCACCCCCCGACCGACGTAGAGCAGCCGGACCGGGTGGTCGTCGTCGACCAGCTGAAACAGGTCCCGGTCGCCGGAGACCACCTCGACCGGGCCGGCCTGGCGGGTGGCGAGCGTACCGAGCACGTCGTCGGCCTCATAGCCGGCCACGCCGACCGCCGGCACCCCCAGTGCGGACAGCACGTCCCGCAGTACCGGCAGCTGCGGCACCAGGGTGTCCGGGACGATCTCCCCGCCGGTGGGCGCGACCCGGTGTGCCTTGTACGACGGCAGCAACCGCACCCGCCACGCGGGCCGCCAGTCGTGGTCGAGGGCGCAGATCAGCCGCGCCGGCCGCCGCCGGGTGATCAGCGCGGCCAGCATGTCGAGGAAGCCGCGTACGGCGTTGACCGGTTCGCCGTCGGCGGTGCGGGCGGC
The DNA here is from genome assembly GCF_048060245.1 of Micromonospora sp. LOL_014. Taxonomy (NCBI): domain Bacteria; kingdom Bacillati; phylum Actinomycetota; class Actinomycetes; order Micromonosporales; family Micromonosporaceae; genus Micromonospora; species Micromonospora sp. LOL_014. The sequence continues at coordinate 35,339 of NZ_JBHMIP010000027.1, read as the reverse complement.
GGACTCGGGCACCCCGAAGTACGCCCGGAAGTACAGGCTCGGAGCGTCGACGGCCAGCAGAGAGTCGGATCGGTTCACGCGCTACAGCCTCGCACAGCCCGGTGACACCGCTGGTTGTCCGGCACGGCCGTCGGGCCGGTGCGGCAGGCTGCCGACATGAGCTTCCTGCCCGGCCTGGAGCTGAGCCGCCGGTTTCACCACGCGGTGGTGGCGCCGGCGATCGCCGCTCGGTTCCCCCGGCTGCGCTACGCCGCGGCCCGGATGGACACCGGTTCGGAGCTGTTCGGGTTCGACACGGAACGCTCCCGCGACCATGACTGGGGCCCGCGGGTGCAGGTGTTCCTCGACTGCGCCGACGCCGGCCTGGCCGACCAGGTGTGCGCCGCCGTCACCGAGGACCTGCCGGCGACCTTTCTGGGCTTCCCGACCAGGTTCGCGCCGGACGCCGACCGCACCTTGGGGGTGCCGGCGCTCGACGGTGCCCGGCACGGGGTGACGGTGACGGACGTGTCTGCCTGGTGCCAGCGGGTGCTGGGCTTCGATCCGGCCGACGGGCCGGGCCGGCTGGACTGGCTCGCCACCCCGACCCAACGGCTCGCCGAGTTCACCGCCGGGGACGTGTTCCACGACGCCCTGCCGGACGTGGTGACCCGGTCGGCCGGGCCGGTCGGTGGGCTTACCGGTCGCCGTGCGGTTCTCGCCTGGTACCCACCGGACATCTGGCGGTACGTGCTGGCCGCCGCCTGGGCCCGGGTGGCCAGCGAGGAGCCGTTCGTCGGCCGGTGCGGGGAAGTCGGCGACGAGATCGGCGGCGCGGTGATGACCGCCCGGATCGTGCGGGACCTGATGCGGCTGGCGTTGCTGGTCGGCCGCTGCTACCCGCCGTACCACAAGTGGCTGGGCAGCGCGTTCGCCCGGCTGCCGGACGACGACGGGCTGTGTGCGACGTTGGCCGCGGCGTTGTCGGCGACCGGGTGGAGTGTGCGGCAGCGACGGTTGTGCCAGGCGTACGAGCTGCTGGCGGTGCGGACCAACCAGCTCGCGCTGGCCGCGCCGGTGGAGCCGACGGTACGGCCGTTCCGGGACCGGCCGTTCCTGGTGCTCGACGCGGCCAGGTTCGCCCGGGCCCTGTGGTCGGCGATCGGTGACCGCGAGCTGCGGGCGTTGTCGGTGCTGGGGGCGGTGGATCAGGTCATTGACCACACCGCGCTGCTCACCGATGTCGCGCGGACCCGCTCGGTGGTGGGTTGTGTCCTGGGGCTGGTCCACAACAGGACGCAGCCAAACGAACGTTAAGCTTGCTGGGTGTCGATCGGCACCGTCAGCCTGCCACCGCGGGCCGGCGCCGGCCCGCTCACCACTCTGGAGCGCACTCACCATGACCGTCGAACGAGTCCTGCCCACGCCCGAGGCATACGACCTGATCGAGTTGGCCACCGAGCTCGCCGACCGGGAGCTGGCCGGCCGGGCCGCCGAATTCGAGGTACGGGCCGAGTTCCCCCGGGAGGTGGTCCGCACCCTCGGCCGGGCGGGTCTGCTCGGCCTGCCGTTCGCCGAGTCCGACGGCGGCGCGGGCCAGCCCTACGAGGTGTATCTGCAGGTGCTGGAGGTGCTGGCCAGCCGTTGGTTGGCGGTCGCCGAGGCGGTCAGCGTGCATACGTTGTCGTGTTATCCGGTGGCCGAGTACGGCACCGACCGGCAACGGAAGCTGCTGCCGGAGATGCTCGGCGGTGAGCTGCTGGGTGCGTACTGCCTCAGCGAGCCGCAGGGCGGGTCGGACGCGGCGGCGCTGACCACCCGGGCGGTTCGTGACGGCGACGACTACGTGGTGACCGGGACGAAGGCGTGGATCACCCATGCGGCGGTGGCCGACTTCTACAACGTCTTCTGCCGCACCGGCGGACCGGGAACGCGGGGCGTCTCGTGTCTGTTCGTCCCGGCCGGCACCGCCGGCGTGCTGCCGCAGCCGGCGGAGCGCACCATGGGCCTGCGCTCCTCCCCGGTCGCCCAGCTGGTGTTCGACCAGGCCCGGGTGCCGGCGGACCACCTGGTCGGTGCCGCGGGCTCCGGCTTCGGTGTGGCGATGTCCGCGCTGGCCGCCGGCCGGCTGGGGATCGCCGCCTGTGCGGTCGGGCTGGCCCAGGCCGCGCTCGACCACGCGGTCGGTCACGCCCGGCAGCGGGAGCAGTTCGGCCGGCCGATCATCGACCTGCAGGGGCTGGGGTTCCTGTTGGCGGACATGGCCACCCAGGTGTCGGCCGCTCGGGCGGTGACCCTGGCCGCGGCCAGGTTGCGCGACGCCGGTCGGGCGTACGCCGTCGAGGCGGCCAAGGCGAAACTGTTCGCCACCGACGTCGCGATGAAGGTCACCGTCGACGCGGTTCAGGTGCTCGGTGGGTACGGCTACGTGGCCGACCATCCGGTGGAGCGGTACCTGCGGGAGGCGAAGGTGCTGCAGATCGTGGAGGGGACGAACCAGATCCAGCGGGTGGTGATCTCCCGAGCACTGGCCCGGTGACGGTAGGTTTCTCGCCGTGGAAGAGACCGATCGCGCTATCGTCGCCGCGCTGACCACCGACGGCCGGGTGTCGTACACCGAGCTGGCCGAGCGGGTGGGCCTGTCGGTGTCGGCGGTTCATCAGCGGGTGCGCCGGCTGGAGCAGCGTGGGGTGGTCAACGGCTACACCGCCCGGGTGTCGTACGAGGCGGTGGGGCTGCCGTTGAGCGCGTTCGTCGCGATCCGGCCGTTTGACCCGTCCCAGCCGGACGACGCCCCGGAACGGCTGTCGCATCTGCCGGAGATCGACTCCTGCTATTCGGTGGCGGGGGAGGACTTCTACCTGTTGCTGGTCCGGGTGGCGAGCCCGGCGGATCTGGAACGGCTGTTGCAGGAAATCCGGACGGCGGCGAACGTCACCACCCGGACGACGGTGGTGCTGTCCACCCCGTACGAGTCGCGTCCGCCGAAACTCGTCTGAGTCTGCCGCCTGGCGTCCTCTCGGCTCGGCTGCCGGGAAGTCTCTTCCTATTGTCCTAGGACGCGTTAGGCGTTGAGTCTGACGCCATCCCGTACCTCAACGACCCAGCAATCACACTGACCGCCGTACCGTTTGAAGCCCACGACGCCGGGCATGCAGGAAGCACGGACGGAAACCGTCCGGTCAGTACCGCGATAGGAGTGATCGACCATGGGCATGACCGACAAGGCACGCAGCAAGGCCGAGGAGCTCAAGGGCCAGGCGAAGGAGCGCTACGGCGCGGCGACCGACAACGAGCAGATGCGGGCCGAGGGCGCCGCCGAGGCGAGCAAGGCCCGGACCAAGGACGCGGGGGAGCACGCGAAGGACGCCGGCCGCAACGTACGGGACGCGTTCAGCGGCTGACGACCAGCGGGCCGGATCAGCCGGTGGTGGTCGTCCGTTGCCGGGACCACCACCGCTGTCCGGATTCCGGCAGCGTGTCGATCGGGTCGTAGTACGGGTACCGCCGTCCCAGGTCGTCGTCGGTGCCGTCGAGTGAGGTGCGGTAGTTCTTGGTCCAGTAGGAGATGCCGTGCTCGCGGTCGTACTCGGTGAGCATGTGCACCCAACGTTTGCCGACCAGCGGCACATCGCACACGATCCGTGGGGTGGCGTAGCCCGGTAGATAACCCATCAGGTCGTGCTGCAGCTGCTGCGCGGTCCAGACCGGGACCCGCCAGTGCTCGGCGTTGGGGATCATGTCGCAGAGATAGAAGTAGTACGGGAGGATCCCGGCTTCGCCCTGGAGCGCGAAGCACAGGTCGAGCAGGCTGTGCAGGTCGGCGTTGACCCCGCGCATCAGCACCCCCTGGTTGCGGACGTCGCGGATGCCAACGTCGAGCGCGGTCTGGGCGGCCCGGGCGACCAGCGGGGTGAGTGACTGCACGTGGTTGACGTGGGTGTGGATGGCGAGGTTGACGCCGCGGCTGGCGGCAGTGCGGGCGACGCGCTCCAGGCCGGCCACGACATCGGGCTGCAGCCAGTGCTGGGGTAGGCCCATGAGCGCTTTGGTGGCGAGCCGGATGTCCCGGATGCTGGCTATCTCCAGCAGGCTCTGCAGGTAGCTTTCGAGATGCCGCCAGGGGAGGTTCGCCACGTCGCCGCCGGAGACGACGACGTCGCGAACTCCGGGGTGTCCACGCAGGTAGTCGAGGTGTGTCTGGTAGCGGTTGGTGGGCTTGAGGGTCAGGCGGAGTTTGTCGATGGTCGGGGTGGAGTTGCCGACCAGGTCCATCCGGGTGCAGTGCCCGCAGTACTGCGGGCAGGTGGCGAGAAGTTCGGCGAGGACCTTGGTCGGGTAGCGGTGGGTCAGTCCTTCCGCCACCCACATGTCGTGTTCGTGCAGGGAGTCGCGGCTGGCGTACGGGTGGGACGGCCAGTCGGTCCGGCGGTCGCTGGCCAGCGGGAGCATGTAGCGCCGGATGGGGTCGGCCCGCAGGGAGTCGCCGTCGGGTGCGCCGCCCGGCACCATCGTGTTGATCATTTGCGGGGTGACCAGCATGGACATGGTGGCGTGTCGGCTCTGATCGGCGCCGAGTTCGGCGTAGAAGCCGTCGTCGACGAGGTCGCCGAGGACGGCGTGCAGTTGGGCGACGGTCTTGACGCAGTGGGCCCGTTGCCACTGGGCGGACTGCCACTGGTCGGGGGTGACGTCGCGCCAGCCGGGTAGTCGGGTCCAGTCGGGTTCGACGAGTTCGCGGCGCTGGTAATCGTACGGCTGGGGCAGCGTCGGGGTGGTTCCGGGGCTGTCTGCCGAGATGGGTTGCGGCATCGGTCCTCCTGGCTCGGTGCGTCCGGTGGGGCGTACCGCACTCCTGGATAATTTCCTGTGTGTTGACTAGTCTGCCGTAAGTCTTCCGGTCTTGCTAGGTGCCAGGTGGTGATTCGGTTGTCAATCGGTGGCTCTGGTGGCCAGGTGCCGTCTCCTGCGCAGGTGGGGAGCAGACTGAGCTGATGACGACTCGTACGGTGGGTTCGGAGGCCGGGCTGCCCGTGGTGCTGTACCGGAACGGCAGGTTGTACTGCCCGGCGGTGCCGGGAGCGACGGCGTTGCTGGTGCGTGGCGGCCGGATCGGCTGGTTGGGTACGGACGCGGACGCGCCACGGGCGGATGTCGTGGTCGACCTGGCCGGCGCGCTGGTGACCCCGGCCTTCGTCGACGCGCACGTGCACGCGACCGACACCGGTCTGGTGCTGTCCGGCCTGGATCTGTCGTCGGTGCGTTCGCCGGCCGAGCTGGTCGACCGGGTGGCCGGCTTCGCGGCGGGGCTGCCGCCGGACGCGGTGGTGCTGGGGCACGGGTGGGACGAGTCGACGTGGCAGCGGCCGGTGCCGCCGGACGCGCGGCAGTTGTCGGCGGCGTCGGGCCGACGGCGGGTGTACCTGTCTCAGGCGTCGATCCATTCGGCGCTGGTGTCGTCGGAGATGCTGGCGGCGGTGCCGGGTCTGGCGGAGCGCTCCGATCCGCCGGGTTGGGTGCGTGAGGACGACCATCACGCGGTGCGGGCGCTGGCGTTCGGGTCGTTGACGCCGGCGCAGCGTGCGGCGGCGCAGCGGGCCGCGTTGGCTGCGGCGGCCGGCGCGGGTATCGCGGCGGTGCACGAGTGCGGCGGTCCGCAGACGTCGTCGGAGTCCGACTTCGTCGGTGTGTTGGCGATGTCGGGCGACGGCCTGCCGGAGGTGTACGGGTACTGGGGGGAGTTTCTGGGCGCGGCCCGGGCACGGGAGCTGGGTGCGGTGGCCGCCGGTGGTGACCTGTACGCGGACGGCGCGTTGGGGTCGCGGACGGCGTACCTGTCGCAGCCGTACGTCGACGGCGGCGGCTGTGGCAGTTGTTTCCTGGACGCCGGTCAGGTCGCGGCGCATCTGGTGGACTGTGTCCGGTCGGGGGTGCAGGGCGGGTTCCATGCGATCGGTGACGCGGCGGTGGCGGCGGTCGTGGACGGCTTCGCGGTGGCGGCCGGCGAGGTCGGGGTGGACCGGCTGCGGGCCGGCCGGCACCGGGTGGAGCACGTCGAGTTGGTCGACAAACGGGTGATCGGGGCGTTCGTCGAGTTCGGGGTGGTGGCCAGTGTGCAGCCGGCGTTCGACCGGTTGTGGGGTGGCGAGGGTCAGATGTACGCGGCCCGGCTGGGCGTGGACCGGGCGTTGGCGTCGAATCCGTTCGGTGCGTTGCACGGGGTGGGCGTCACGTTGGCGTTCGGTTCGGACTCGCCGGTGACGCCGCTGGATCCGTGGGGTGCTGTGCGGGCCGCGGTTTCGCATTTCAATCCGGCGTCGCGGTTGGCGGTTCGGTCGGCGTTCGCCGCGCACACCAGGGGCGGTTGGCGGGCGTTGCCACCGGGAGTGGTGCAGACCGCGCAGGAGGGGGCGTTGGCGCTGGGCGCGGCGGCGACGTTCGCGGTGTGGCAGACGCCGGCGGGTGTGTCGGCGGACGGCCTGCCGGTCCTGGTGGCGGAGGATCCGGCGCTGCGCGGGCCGGCGGATCCGACGCCGCTGCCGCGGTGTCTGCGGACGGTGCTGCGGGGTCGGGAGATCTTCGTGGCGGCGGATCGGGCGGCCGGTGTGGGGTGAGCGGGGCGGCCGGTGACACGCCGGTGGCGGTGGTCGATGTCCCTGGGCCGGGTTGACAGCACCGGGGGTGGCCCGCGTACCGTCTTTGAGTCCTACCACGGGAAGCGGCTGTTGTTCGCTTCGTTTCTTCGTCCGCTGGCCGAGCGACTGTTGTCGCAGTGTGGTTGTGCCGCTCGTGGATTGCCACGGGTGGTGTCCGCATCGGCCAGGTCCAGTGGGCGAGGGTCGGCGAGGCGGCGCGAACCGGCCGCGACTTTCCGGTGTACGGGCAGGTGGTCGTGCGGGGCCAGTAGACAACGGTCCGTCGGGGGCAGCCAGTTCCCGGTTGGCCGGTCCGAAGGTCACCGTACGGTCGTCCTGCCGCATCGGCGGGGGAGGGGCCTGGGAGCGCGGGGCGCGGCCGATCGGCCGCGCCCCGATTTCTCGTTTGTCGGCCGGTGCGTCGCCGACCGTCGCTGTCGTCGTCGGATGGGCGGGATTGCCGGTAGCCTTCGTCGGACGGTTCGGTGGCTGCCGCGGGTGGTGGCCTGGCGGGTGGGGCTCGACGTGGCGATGGTGGATGCGGCGGTGGTGCCGGAGCGGTCGCGGCCGGTGGCGCTCGCGGCGGTGGACGGCCCGTTGGGGTTGCCGTGGGCGATCGGTCTGGCGGTGCTGTCGGGTGTGGCGCTGTTGGTGGCTTTTCCGCCGTACGGCTGGTGGTTGGCGGCCCCGGTGGGGGTGGCGGCGTTGTCGGTGGCGGTGCATCGGCGTCGGTTGCGGGCGGGTGCGGGTCTGGGGTTCGTGGCCGGGCTGGTGTTCTTCGCCCCGTTGCTGAGTTGGACGAATCTGCACACGGGCAGTTCGCCGTGGGTGTTGTTGTCGGGCTTGCAGGCCGGTTACCTGGCGTTGCTGGGTGCGTCGGCGGCGTTCGTGTCTCCGGTGGTGGATCGTCGCCGGGGCGTGCTGTGGCCGGTGGTGACCGGGTTGTTGTGGGTGGGGCAGGAGGCGTTGCGGGGTCGGACGCCGTTCGGTGGGTTCCCGTGGGGGCGGTTGGCGTTCAGCCAGGGTGATTCGCCGGTGTTGTCGTGGGCGGCGGTGGGTGGGGGGCCGTTGGTGACGTTCGTGGTGGCGGTGGCCGGTGGGGCGGTAGCGGCGGGGGTGTGGCGTTCGTGGCGTTCGTGGCGGGGTTTGGCGCTGGTGGCCGGGGGTTCCGGGGTGGCGGTGCTGGTGCTGCTGGTGGGTGGGTTGGTGCCGGTGGGGGGCGGGTCGTCGGGTTCGGTGGTGGTGGCGGTCGTGCAGGGCAACGTGCCGCGGATGGGGTTGGATTTCAACGCTCAGCGACGGGCCGTGTTGGACAACCATGTGCAGGGCACGGTCGGGTTGGCGCGGCGGGTGGCGGCTGGTGAGGTGCCGGCGCCGGATCTGGTGGTGTGGCCGGAGAACGCCAGCGACGTGGATCCGATGCGTGACGCGCGGGCGGCGGCGAGTATCGATGAGGCTGCGGCGGCTGTCGGGGTGCCGATCCTGGTGGGGGCGTTGGCGTACGGGCCTGGTGCCGGGGAGGTGCGCAACGTGAGTCTGGTGTGGGAGCCGGGTTCCGGTGGCGCCGTCGAGCAGGTGTACGTGAAGCGGCATCCGGTGCCGTTCGCGGAGTATGTTCCGTTTCGGCGGTTGGCGCGGATGGTCACCGATCAGGTGGATCTGGTCCGGGCCGATTTCGTGGCCGGTTCGCAGCCGGGTGTGCTGCGGGTCGGTCCGGTGGCGGTCAGCGGCGTCATCTGTTTCGAGGTGGCCTACGACGGGTTGGTTCGCGACACGGTGACCGGTGGTGCGCAGCTGTTGGCGGTGCAGACGAACAACGCGACGTTCAATGAGGCCGAGGCGGCGCAGCAGTTGGCGATGGTGCGGTTGCGGGCGGTGGAGCATGGTCGGGCCGGATTGATGGCGTCGACCGTTGGCATATCAGCGTTCGTCGATCAGAATGGGCGGGTGTCGCAGCCGACCCGGTTCAACACGGCGGCCGCCGTGGTGAGTGAGCTCGAGCTCGGGGCGACGCGTACTCTTGCGACTCGGATGGGGTTCTGGCCCGAAGCGGTGCTGGTGGTGTTCGCCGGCGTGGTGCTCGTCGCCGCGGTGTGGCTGCGGCGGCGGGTGGTCAGTTCGGATACGGAGGTACGGTGAGCGAGGCGGTGTCGGCGGGCGGTGGCCCGGAGGGCTACCCGGGTGTCGGTCGGGTGCTGGTGGTCGTTCCCACCTACAACGAGGCGGAGAACGTACGTCTGATCACCGCCCGGATCCGCGACGCCGTGCCCCAGGTCGATTTGCTGATCGCCGACGACAACTCGCCGGACGGTACCGGGGCGGTCGCCGATGAGCTGGCTGCGGCCGACGGCCGGGTGCATGTGCTGCACCGGCCGGGCAAGCAGGGTCTCGGCGCGGCCTACGTCGCCGGGTTCGGCTGGGCGCGGGAGCGTGGTTACGACGCGGTGGTCGAGATGGACGCTGACGGGTCGCATGCTCCGGAGCAGTTGCCGCAGCTGCTGGACGCGGCACGGGACGCCGACGTGGTGATCGGTTCCCGGTGGGTGCCGGGCGGTGAGGTGGTGAACTGGCCCCGGCACCGGTGGGTGCTGTCGCAGGGGGCGAACCTGTACACGCGGTTGGCGCTGGGTATGCCGGTGCGGGACGCGACCGGTGGTTACCGGGTGTACCGGATCGCGGTGCTCGACAAGGTCGACTACGCGAGTGTGTCGTCGCAGGGTTATTCGTTCCAGGTGGAGCTGACCTGGCGGGCACACCGCGAGGGGTTCCGCATCGTCGAGGTGCCGATCACGTTCACGGAGCGCGAGCAGGGCGCGAGCAAGATGAGCGCGTCGATCGTGCGGGAGGCGTTGTGGCGGGTGACCGTCTGGGGGGTTCGGGCCCGCCGGGACGGGTTGACCGGCCGGCCTCGCGACACGGCTTCGGCGCGCTGGCCGTGACGACGGCGCGTGTCATCCTGGACAGGTGACGTGACGCCACGTTCGCAGGAGGTGACATGCGCCGGGGAGTGCGGTTGATCCCGTTGGCCTTGGCGGCTGGTCTGGTTCTGGAGGTCGCCGTTTTCCTGCTGATCGCCCATCAGATCGGCTACGGGTGGACGTTGCTCTTGGCGCTGGCCGCTTCCCTGGCGGGTATGGCGCTGCTGCGTCGGGAAGGGATGCGTGCCTGGCGGAGTTTCCGGGCGGCGGCGCAGTCCGGTCGCCCGCCCGGCGAGCAGGTCAGTGACGGTCTGCTCGGGTTGGTCGCCGGTGTGTTGTTGGCGACGCCGGGGCTGGTCAGTGGCGTGTTCGGTGGTGTGTTGGCGGTGCCGCAGGTGCGGCGGGTGGTGCGGCGGCGGGTTCAGGTCGCTGCGGAGCGGCGGATGTCGTCGGCGGCGGCCGGGGAGATGTTCGGGCCGCGCCGGGTGCGGGTGTATCCGCCGCCGGCGTCGGACCGGCCACCGACGGGGTCTGCGGACGGTTCCGCGCAGCAGGGTGCCGCGGCCGGTCCGACGATCGAAGGGGAGATTGTCGATCCGCCGCGGTGAGTGGGCACGCCGGGTGCGGGAGCGCGACAACGCCCCTGACGCCGTATCCGGCGTCAGGGGCGTTGGTGTCTGGTCAGCCGACCGGTCGGGCGGGGCCGGGGTGGTCAGACGCCGCCGCGCCGGTTACGGACCTCCTGCAGACGTTCGGCCAAGATGTCCTCCAGTTCGGCGATCGACCGCCGTTCCAGGAGCATGTCCCAGTGGGTGCGTGGCGGCTTGGCCTTCTTCTGCTCCGGTTCGCTGCCGTCGACCAGCCGGGCGACGCTGCCGTCGAACTTGCATTCCCAGGTCACCGGCACCTCCGCGTCAACGGCGAATGGGACCTCGAACTGGTGGCCTTTGGCGCAGAGGTACTCGCGGGTCTGGCGCGGCGCGAGTTCCGTGTTGCGGTCGGACTCGTAGCTGACTGCTCCCAGACGGCTTCCGCGCAGCATGCGCTCGCCCATGATCGGCTATCCCCTCGGTCGTGGTGCTGGTCTTCAGGTGTAACGATGTGTACGGGGCGGGCGATTCCCGCTGTCGACGGGCGCTGCCTGGTAGCGGCAGGCCCCGCGTCCGGACGTGTGTGAGCGTATCCGGCCGATGCTCGCTGCTGCCGTGTCACCGGTGCGCGGACGCCGTCGCCGCCGGGGTGAAACATGGCGTTAACGAAGTCTGGCACATCGGTGACGATGTGGATGCGATGTAGGTCACTGTGCGGGCGCCGCCGGGTGGTTGTCGACCGGCCGGCGGGCGGTGCTGAGCGCTGCCAGCGCCGTGGCGAGGTCGCTGACTTGGCGGGACAGTTCCGTGACCCGGGCCTGGGCGTTGTCACGTTCGGCCCGGGCGGTGTCGAGCGCGGCGGCGAGTTCTGTCGCAGTGTGTCGGGCTTGGTCGGCGCGGGCGACGGCGGCGGCGGTCTCCGCGCGGGCGGTGTCGGCGTCAGCGCGGGCGGTCTGGATATCGTGCTGCGCCGCATCGGCCCGCCGCTGCCACTGGTCGATGTCGGCGCGCGCCTGGTGTAGCGCCTCGCGCGCGGCGGCAGTTTCTGCGTGCGCCTGGGCGGCGTCTGCCCGGGCGGCCTCGGCTTGCGCGTCGGCCCGGTCGGCGCGGATGTCGGCCTGCTGGCGGTGGTCGTCGGCGGTGCGCGCGGCGTCGCTGGCGTCGGCTGCTGCTGCGGTGGCCGCTGCTGCCTCCCGGGTGAGTTCGTCGATGACGCGTCGGTCGTCGTCGCGTTGCCGGGTCAGTTGTTCCAGTTGTTCGCGGATGGTGTCGCGGTCGTGTTCGGCCTGCCGCAGCAGTGCGTCGGCGGCGGCGGCCCGTTGTTGCGCGGCGGCCTGTTCCGTCCGTGCCTGCGCGGCCTGCTGGCGGGCCGCCGCGACTTCGGCGGTCGCCGTTTCGGCGCGCGTCTCGGCGGTTTCCGCTCGGGCGGTGGCCTGCACGGCAGTCTGTTGTGCCTGGGTTGCGGCTGTCGTGGCGGCTTCGGCTGTCTGCCGCGCGTCGTCGCGTTCGGCCTGGGCGGCGGCGAGGGTGGCGGCGGCTTCGGCCCGGACTTCGGCGACGCGTCGGTCGACGCCGGCCGGGGAGAGTTCGGCGTGCAGTGTCTCGGTGAGGGTGCCGACCATCTGGTCGAGGCGGTCGACGAGTTCCCAGCTGCGGGCGATCTGGCCGGCGAGGCCGGGGGCATCGCGGCGGCGCATCCGGTTGGCGCGGGAGGCGCGTTGGCAGGCTCCGTCGTTGTCGCGGCAGTACCGGAAGGGGCGGCCGGCGGCTGCCCGTTGCGGTACGGGTGCGCCGCAGTGTGCGCAGGGCCGGGTCGTGGTTTCGGTGTCCGGCGGCGGGGTGTCCATCGCCGCCGAAGTGTAGTTGCCGGCCTGGCGGGTACCGCCGTGGTGGTGGCTGCAGGTGTGCCTTCGGCTGCTTCGCCGTCTGTGTTCCGGCTGTGTGGCGTACGGTCGGCTGGTGGGCTCTGGCGGTGACGGGCGATTGATGCGGGACGGATGGTCGCTGGTGCCGGTACCGTGCCGACGATCCGGAGCTGGTCGAGATGTCGCTGCGGGTCGACTACGGCGTTCACATCGGCGTCGGGGCGGGTATCTTCGTCAACTTCGGTCTGGTGGGGTTGGACGCGGCGGCTATCACCGTCGGTGACGATGTGTAGATTGGCTGCAACGTGCAGTTGTTGACGCCGACGCATCCGTTCGCGGCCGGTGCACGCCGGGACAAGTGGGAGTCCGCGGAGCCGGTCCGGATCGGCGACAACGTGTGGCTGGGCAGCGGCGGAGGGTGACGCGGGCGTCAGTCGGCCTGCAGGGCGTCGACGAAACGCTCAAGCGCGGCCGGTGTGGTCTGGGGCAGGAACAGGGAGGGCTCCACCAGTTCCAGTTCCAGCACGCATGGCCGGCCGTGGTCGTCGCGGACGAGGTCGACCCGGGCGTAGAGCGGGACGCCGAACGAGCCGGTGACGGTGTCGACGGCCTTGCAAGCTACGGCGATCAGTTCCGGGTCGGCGACATGTGGCGTGCTGGTTTCCGGTGCGAACAGGTCGTCGACCGGGTCGGTGTGGGGCAGCACGACCCGTTTGTTCGCGGCGTGGCTGTACCTGCCGGTGAAGAAGACGAGGGGCCATTCTCCGTCGTCGGCCACCGAGGTGAGTCGTGGCTGGACCAGCACGCTGGTGCCGGTGGCGTGTAGTCGGCGCACGTGGGCGTACGCTTCGTCGTGCTGCGCCGGCCGGTACGAGGCGACGTGCCGGCTTCCCGCGCCGACGGCCGGTTTCACCACGAAGTCGCCAGCGGGGAAGTGTGGACGGTGTCCCGGCTCCACGAACGTGGTCGGTGTGACGGGTACGCCGGCCCGGTCGAGGTCGGCGAGGTAGTGCTTGTCCAGGTTCCACCGCAGCATCGGTAGCGGATTACGCAGATCCGTCACCTGGTCGACGGTTTCCAGCCAGGTGAGGAACTGTCCGAGCCGTTGCGGGTAGTCCCAGGTCGAGCGCAGGACGGCCCGGTCGTAGTCGGCCCACCGCACCGCAGGGTCGGTCCACACCACCTCGTCGACGGCGATGCCGGCCTGCCGCAGCGCCGGCAGGGCCAGCGGTTCGTCCTCGTCGTGTCCGCGTGCCTCGTGCGCGGAGACCCATGCCAGCCGGGTGACCATACGCTGATCGTACGGCTCGCGCCCGGGCCGTACGGTGGACGGGCCGGGTCAGCGGTTGTCGCCGCTGCCGCCGAGTACGCCGCGGTTTTGGCGGCTGGCCAGCTTGGCCAGGTTGTCGGTCGCGATGTCGTTCAGTGAGAGGTCGAGGTAGGCGGCGAGGGCCGCCACGTACCACAGGACGTCGCCGAGTTCCTTGGTGATGTCGGCCCGGTCGATCCTGGACTCGTCGCTGTCGCAGTCTCTGACCCATTTCTTGAACTTCTCGGCGACTTCACCGGACTCACCGACGAGTCCGAGTACCAGGTGGAGCAGTTCGTTCTTCTTGTCGCGCGGCGCGGCGGTGCGCCCGGCGCCGCGCTGATAGTCGTCCAGGTCCATGGCGGACCAGTATGGCGGTCCAGGCCCACCGGCCCCTCCGGCACCCTGCCACCCAATTATCGAATTACTGTTATCTTCAATCCGATAATTGGAGTCGAGCTGCGGGTGCGGAGAACCGATACACCATAATGACAGTTATGCGGCAACAACACACTACCTGTATGGTGCAGTGGTGGGTGATGACATGGTGTTCTGCCGGAAATGTGGCCAGACGAAGCCACGCACCGCCTTCTACGACCAGCTGCACTCGGCTCTGCCCCGCAGACCATGCAAGGCCTGCATTCTGGCGGACAAACGTGCCCGCTACGCGACCAAGGACGGCGACCGCGTCTCGCACGCGCAGGTCCTGCGTGAGAAGTACAACCTCACCGCGGCGCAGTACGAGCAGATGCTGGCCGACCAGGCAGGGCGGTGCGCGATCTGCGGTCAGTACGAGACAGCGCGTGGCCGGGGCGGTGCGCCACGGCGCCTGGCGGTCGACCACGACCACCGCAGCGGAGTCGTCCGGCAGTTGCTCTGCCACCGCTGCAATCTGGTGACAAGGGCGGTCGAGGAGAACCCCGCCCTGCTGGACAAGGTGCGGGCCTACCTGGAAACGCATACGGAAGCATCAGCCGGTGCCGACCTTTGATGAGTACGTCGCAGCAAGCGGTAGCCAGTGCTGACACCATCGCCGACATGATTGACGGCGAGACCACCGTAAAGGTCTTGCGCATCCGGGACGGTGCCGTGGATCTGCTACCCCGCAACCTGCGCTGCCCCGTCAGCCCTGGTGACCGCGCGGTGCTCCTCGGCAAGGTGGTCTGCGTGTTGCGTCGAAGCTGAGCGTGTCCGCCCGTAGCGAGGGCAGGAGCGCGGGCCACCAGGTCGCGGTGTCGCCGGGGTGAACGGATCGAAGGCGTTTGGATCAGCCGCCAACGAAACGCGCACGGGTGCCACTCAGGTGAGGACGAGCAGGTCCAGGACGTCAACCACGGGTCTGGTCTCACGTTGCGCTGCCTTGCGCAGTCGGGCCAGGCCTGCCGCGTACTCGTCGTCGCCTATCAGTTGCAGAGGGGTGTGTGCCTCGCGGCGCAGTGCCGTCGCGGCCTCGCGTAGTGAGGCCGCGGTTACCTGCGGGACCTGTTCGCGGCCGACGGTGACGAACCCGGCGGCGGTGAAGGCTGCTTCGACGTCGGCCACGCTGGGGTAGGTGTCGAGCACACGGATGGCTTCGGGGAAGTAACGGAACAGGGTGATCGCTTGGTGTCGGCCGGCGAACGCGGAGCGGATCAGCACCGGGCCGCCGGGGCGGACGACGCGGCGTAGTTCTCGGGCTGCACGGTGCAGGTCTGGCACGTGGTGGATGACCGTGGAGATCCAGGCGGCGTCGACGCTGCCGTCGTCGAGCGGGATGCGCTCGGCGTCGCCATGCACGACAGGCTGGTACATCGAGCGGGCGCGCATCGCCTCGGAGGGCTCGACCGCCGTGACCTCGATACGGTCGTACCAGGCGGTGAAGGCTCGCGCCCACATTCCGGTGCCCGAGCCGAGGTCGAGTATTCGCATGCCTGCCTGGGGGCCAAGGTGTCGGGTCACGGCTTCCCGCCAGGCTGAGAGTCCGTCGTCGGTGAGGTGACGGGTCGCCGATCTGACTCGACCCTCCGGTTCCGCAGCCGCGACGAGGTCGAATCGAGCCTGGCCGCCAACGGCTACCGAGTCCTCGACGTGCGGGAGGCACCCGATCGCCCAGGTCGAGAGTTCGTGTTCATCGCCGAACGTTCGACCTGAAGCAAGCCACCCGAACAACCTAAACCTCCTGCCAGCTTTGTTGGCAGGCGACAGCGACAGCAGGACGGCTTGACGCGGCCGAGCCAGTCCGCCAGCCGCCACCAGACGTCACGCTTAGCTTGGCGCTGGCGACGACCTTGTCCGTGGAGCCGCAGGGGTGCCGACATCTGATGTGTCGATCCGTAGGCTTGTGCCCGCCGATCTCGTCCCAGATCCGGGTGAACAGGTCACGGGCGGCCTCCCGTTGACCACGCTGGTGGTGCAGTTGCACCCCGTCGTTGATGCGGGCGAGCGTGGCGTCGACGGTCATCGGCTGCTCCCGGAGTGTCCACGTCATGGCGACACCGATCGTAGTCGGTCGACCGGATCCGACCCGTCGGCTGCCGGGGTGTTGCCCGGGGCGGCGGTGAGCGTAAGCACGGTGGCCAGTGCGGCGGCGGCGTCGAGCAGGGCCCGGGACCGGGTGGTGAGATCGGCGTCGTGGACCGCCAGCGCGGCGGTGATGTCGGCCGACCGCCCTGCGGAGCGCAGTCGCGGCATCAGCGCCCGCAGCGGTGCGACCCGGTAGCCGGCCTGACGCAGCTGGTGCACGACGCGGGCGTCGCGGACCTGGGCCGGGGTGTAGCGGCGCGGTCCGCCCGGTCGGTCGCGGCCGGGCACGACGAGGCCTTCGGCGTGCCAGTGCCGCAGGGTCGACGGGCGTACGCCGAGAGCGGCGGCCAGCTCGGAGATGCTCATCGCGTCGCAGTCGCGTACGTCGTCGAGGGGTTCGGCGGTGATGGCCCGGGCCGCCAGCTGGGCCTGTCGCAGGTCGGCCCGGTCGGTGTGCAGCCGGGCGTGGGCCGCGTCGAGCAGGGCGAGCATCCCGTCGGCTGGGCGGCGGTGGGCGGCCCGGACGATCCTGCGCGCCTGGGCCGGTCCCACCGCCGTGGCCAAAGCCCGGTAGGCCAGCGCCGACCGCAGGTGCAGTTCCGCGAACACCCGGTGGCCGGTGGCGGTACGGTCCGCGGGCGGCAGGACGCCGTCGCGTTCCAGGTTGCGGATCTGCTGAACGCCGTACCCGGCCCGCCGGGCGACGTCGACAGTGCGCATTCGAAGCGAGTGGAGACCTTCCGCCTCGTCTGCCTGATGTCGTGACCGTGAAGTCTCCATAAGCACTGCAATGTAACGCTTGAGGTATGACCCAGGATGAGATCATCGCGTTCGTCGCCGGTCTCGGCGACGTACTGACCCTCAGACCGGCGTCCGGCGACGGCACGCCGCCGATCAGCTGGGGCGACACGTTCTTCTACGTCTCGCCCGACGGCACGGTCCCGACCGGGCGGCAGCCGTTCGCCACGATCGTGACCAAGGACTACCCGGGCGACGCGACATCGCGCCTGGACCGGCCGGAGGTGTTCCGGCTCAACGTCGCCGTCGGACGCGACGATTTCCTGCGGCACGCCGGGCATGAGCCTCGCGGGGCAGCCCCGGCTGGGGTCGATCCCGCCGCTGCCGACACCGTGTTCGCCCATCCCGTGTACGGGGCCGGCGGCTGGCTGGCGGTGGTCGACCCCGGACCGCGCACCGACGCGGTGGTGCGTGATCTGCTGCGCGCGGCACACCGACACGCCGGCGCACACCACCGACGACGAGCCGGCAGGAGTTAGCGGGTGGGCGCGCCGGTGGTCACGCCGGTGTGCCCGGTCGGGGGACGTGGTTGACGAACACGACGCCGTCGATCGTGTCGAGCCGCGCCGGGTCCAGCGGGAAGTAGGCGAAGTCGGGGCTGACCCGGGGTACGGCTGCGGTGAGGGTCCGGGCCAGTCGGCGGGTGTCGACGAGGCAGGTGTCCCACGGCAGGGTGGCGAGGGCACCTTCGACGGTGTCCGGTGGTGGGGTGGCGTCGCCGAGGGTGCCGAGGGCGCAGGCCAGGTGGGCGTACCGGTCACCGAGGCGGGCCGCGGTGATCGCGCCGGCGCTCCACATCCGTAGCTGCTGGTCGCCGAACGACATGACGCTTCGGGTGCGCTGCAGGTGCAGGTTGTGGGCGAACACCAGGGCGGGGCCGTGGTCGGCGACGGCCCGCAGGTTGGCGGCCATCATGGCGTCCCGCAGCGCCGACAGCCGGGCGATCCTGGTCGGGGACGGGTCGGCCATCGCGTGGTGGTAGCGGAGCAGGCCGACGGCGGTACGCCCGTACAGTTCGGCCCGTTCGCGGTCGGCGGGGTCCAGCTGCGGCGCCTGGGTGTCGAGCAGCGCCAGCAGGTCGTCGGTGATCAGCCGGAGCTGCTGGGCGTCGGCGGACCGGCCGATCGACCGGGACGGGTCGGTGACGGTGGCCGGGTCGGACCAGCGGTCGTCCGGGCCGAGCAGCGAGTCGAGGGTGTCCCGGGTGCCGGGCGGCGGGTCGTCGAGCAGGTCGTGCAGGCCGGTGAGTGCCTGGCGTGGGCTGGCCGCCCAGTACTCCAGGGGACCGTCGAAGCCGTGGAACCGTAGTTTGTCGTCGTGGTCGGTGTTGTAGGCCCGCATCCAGCTGACCAGGTCGCGGTTGGCCGGTGAGGTGCCGAACTGGTGGCTGAAGCCGTGACGCATGACGTCGTCGAGGGTGCCGGTGCCGGCCGTGACGTACTCGTCGACGACGAGGCCCATCAGGCAGTCGCTTTCGACGGCGATCGACCGGTAGCCCTCGTGGGTGACGAGGTGCCGGAAGATGTCGTTGCGCAGCTGGCCGAGTTCCTCCACGAAGTGCCGGGCCTCACCGAGGCCGAGCAGCAGGGGGCGGGCGGGCAGCGACCGCAGCAACGCCGAGATGCCCGCGCCGTCGACGGGGCGGGCGGTGTCCGTGATATCCATTCCTTCAACGGTATCGTTGAAACAACGGTGTAAGGTTTGTGTGCGGTCGGCACTGTGGATGCTTCGCCAACCTTCAAACCGTGGGGTAGCTGTGCGGCCGGTGGACCTGGCGCGGGAGCATGGTCTGTCCCCTCAGGCGGTGCGCAACTACGAGCAGGCCGGTGTCCTGCCGGCGGCTGCGCGGACCGCCGCGGGCTACCGGGTCTACACGCCGGTGCACGCGCAGGCGCTGCGGGCGTTCGTCGCGTTGGTCGCCGGGCACGGTCACGCCACGGCGACGGCGATCATGCGGGCGGTGAACCGGGGCGCCGTCGACGAGGCGCTGCGACGTGTCGACGACAGCCACTGCCAGTTGGTCGAGGACCGGCGTACCGTGCAGGCGGTCGAGGTCGCGCTGCGTGATCTGGTGCCGGTCGCGCCCGAGCGCGGCGGGACGTTCATCGGCCCGTTGGCGGCCCGGCTCGGTCTGCGCCCGGCCACCCTGCGTGCGTGGGAGGCCGCCGGTCTGGTCCGGCCGGGCCGGGACCGGCGGACCGGCTACCGGGTCTACGACGCCGACGACGTGCGGGACGTGATGCTGGTCCACCAGCTGCGCCGGGGTGGCCATCTGCTGGCGCAGATCGCGCCGTTGATCACCCAGGTCCGTGCGGTCGGCGGCGTCGCCCCGCTGGAGTCGACGCTGCGTGTCTGGCGGGACCGGCTGTCCGCGCGGGGCCGGGCGATGCTCGCCGGTGCCGCCGAACTGGACGCCTATCTGCGTGTCCGGGTGGCGGCGTCAGCCGGGTCGGCTTCGGGCGGGCCGGACTGATTCTCGGTGGCCGGGTCGCCCGGTGCGGGTCAGACTCGTCCGGTGTCGACGTTCGACGAGCTGATCGCCGAGGCTTCGGCGGTGCCGGTGGCGGGCTGGGACTTCTCCTGGTTCGCCGGCCGGGCCACGGAGCAGCGGCCGTCCTGGGGGTACGCGCGGCTGCTGGGTCGTCAGATGGCCGGTGCCCGGCGGGCGGTGGATCTGCAGACCGGTGGCGGCGAGGTGCTGGCCGGCGTCACGTCGGTGCCGCCGCTGCTGGTGGCGACGGAGGGCTGGCCGCCGAACGTGGCCGTGGCGCGGCGGCGGCTGGCGCCGCTGGGTGTGCATGTCGTGCGCGCCGCGCAGGACGGCGGGCTGCCGTTGCGGTCCGCCTGTTTCGACCTGGTGGTGAGCCGGCATCCGACGGTGGTGGGCTGGTCCGAGGTGGCGCGGGTGCTGGCGTCGGGCGGTTCGTACCTGTCCCAGCAGATCGGCCCGGACTCGGTCGGTGAGCTGCGGGCGGCGTTGGGGGTGTCGGTGCCGCCGCGTGCCGATCAGCGTCCGGACCGGGTGCGGGAGGCGGCGACGGCGGCCGGTCTGGACGTGGTGGACCTGCGGGTGGAGTCGCTGCGGGTGGAGTTCTTCGACATCGCCGCGGTGGTCGTGTTCCTGCGGAAGGTGGTGTGGACGGTGCCGGGTTTCACGGTGGACCGCTACCGGGACCGGTTGGCGGCGCTGCACCGCAGGATCCGCGCCGAGGGGGTGTTCGTGGCGTACTCGCGTCGGGTGCTGGTGCGGGCGTACCGGCGGTGACGTTGGTACGCCCGGGAGTGGGCATTCCGCATCTCGCCAGCCAGACCGACCTCAAGATAACCCCATGTACCCCCACAGGGGTTAGGTGAGGTACGCTCGTTGGGTCCGACCCTGCACCGAGGAGGCGAAAGCCGTGCCGAAGATCAACGTTTATCTGCCGGACGACCTCGCGGACGCGGTCCGCGACACCGGTATCGCGGTGTCGGCGGTGTGTCAGCGGGCACTGGAACAGGCCGTCCGACGGGTCACCGCGATCCGGGCGACGAACCTGGCCGACCTGGACGCCGACCAGTTGGCGGCGCAGCTGCCCCACCTGACCGCCCGTACCCGTGACGTACTGCTTCGGGCCCGGACGCAGGCGCGCTCCGCGCACGCCGCCGAGGTCGGCACCCGGCACCTGCTGGCCGCGCTGCTCGACGAGGGTGACAACCTCGGTGTCCGGGTGCTGCAGACGATCGAGGTGCCGCCGGCGCAGGTCACGGCCCGGTTGGCCGCCGTGGTCGCGACGAGCGGGTCGGCCCCGACGAGTGCCCCGGTGTCGACCCTGCGGTTCACCGGCACCGGAGCGGGCGCGCTCGAGTTGGCCGTCACCGAGGCCACCGCGCTCGGGCACAACTACGTCGGCTGTGAGCATCTGCTGCTCGGGCTGGTCGCCGAGCCGGACGGCACCGCGGGGCGGGTGCTGCGTGAATCCGGTGTCGAGCTGCGGGCGACCCGGCGCGCGGTGGTGGCGGCCCTCGCCGGGTACGCGCATCTGCGTGCCCAGGCGGCGACCGCGTCCGACGGCGGCGTGACCGCGCCGGCCGGGACGGATCCGCTCGCCGCGGTCGCGGCCCTGGTCCGCCGTGAGCTGGCGCCGGTCACCCGACGACTGGAGCAGTTGGAGCGCCGGGTCGGGGCCTCGGCCGGGTAGGACCTGGTCCATCGACGTTCGCGGGCCTGGATGTCCGCGTCGTCGGTGTGGGAACGCGGTGACCGTCGTCGGTGCGGGAACGCAGCGGAACCGGTTCGGGAAGGCGGTCCTGGACGATGACTGCTCCCGAACAGGTCAAAGGAGGTCTTCCATGCCTGTGCTCACCCTCGACTGCCGGCAGGGCAACGACCGCCGGATCCGGGCGACCCTTCGGGCCGAGCTGACCGCTGTGGTCGCCCGGATCACCGGCTGCCCACCGGAGGCGGTGACTGTGGTGATCCGCGACTGCGAACCCGGGTACCAGCGCGGGTCGGCAGCAGGTCAGGTGCGGTTCCCCGACGAGATGCCCAGTTGGTCGAACTCTGCGGCGGCCCGGCCCCGGTAGGCGTCGGCGGCCTCGATGTCTCCGCATGCCCGCAGCGCCGCCGACAGGCCGGCGAGGGCCCGTGCCGTCTCGATCCGGTAGCCGACCCCGGTGGCTATCTCGTGGGCCTCGGTGTGCAGATCAGCTGCCGCGGTGTACCTTCCCTGGCCGAGGTACACCCCGCCGAGGATGTTGCGCACCGTGGCCTGCCGCAGGGGGGCGCGGCTGCCGCCGTCGAGTTCCAGGGCCCGTTGTACGTGCCGCGTGGCCGCGGCGTTCTCGCCCAGTTGATGCCGGACCTGGGCACACAGTGCGTGCACGCGCGACATCTCCGCGGCCGGGCCGGACTCCGCGTTGAGTTCGAGCACCCGGTCCAGGCAGTTGCCGGCCTGCTCGTCCTGGTCCAGCCTGAGGTGGGCGACGGCCAGGTCGGTCAGGGCGAGGGCTTCCATGTCCCAGGCGCCGATCCGGTGGTTCAGCTCGACGGCGCGGCGGGCCGCCTCGGCCGCCTCCCGGTAGCGACCGCAGTGTTCATGCAGGCTGCTGAGGTCGGTCAGTGATTGGGCCTCCGCACGGTGCGCGCCGAGTTCGTGCTTGAGTTCGATGGAACGCCGCAGGTGTGCCCGCGCCTCGTCGTAGCGGCCCAGCGTGGCGAGCAGCAGTCCGAGCATTCCGGTGCTTTCCGCTTCCCCTGTTCTGTCGTCGAGGGCCACGGCGAGGTCCAGGCTCTCCTCGGTCGCCGTGAGGCCGTCCCGGAGTCGGCCCAGCCGCCAGGCCGCGGCCGCCATGTCGGACAGACCGCGCGCCAGCAGTGACTGGTCGTGCAGGGCGCGGGCACACTCGACGCCCAGGGTCGCGATGCGGTGGAACTCCTCGAACCGGCCGCGGGCGTCGAGTGCGAGGACGGCGTTGTGGGCCAGGTCCGCTGCCTGCCGGTACTGGCGGGCGTCGCGGGCGTGCTCGGCCACCTGGGCCAGGTTGTCCGACTCGCGGCTGAGCCACGCCCGAGCGGTGTGGCCGCTGGTCAGCACGGGCAGGGACAGCGGTGATGCGGGGCCGGGCTGCTGCGCGGGTCGGCGTCCGGGGAAGGCCAGGTCGCAGGCCATGTCGGACGCCGCGTGGTAGTAGTCGGCCAGGCGGGTCAGCGCGTCGTCGTCCTTGGCGCCCGGCGGGTCGTTGCGGGAACGCAGCCAGAGTGCGAAGCTGCGCACCAGGTCGTGGAACGCGTACCGGCTGGTCTCGTGCTGCTGGAGAAGGTGGGTGTCCAGCAGGTGCTCGAGGATGTCTTCGGCCGGTGCCGGATCGGTGCCGAGCAGCGCGGCGGCCGAGTACCTGTCCATCTCGGTGCCCGGGTGCTGGCCCAGCAGGAGGAACGCGGCCCGGTTCGCTTCGTCGAGCGCGTCGTAGGACAGGGTGAGCGTGGCCGTGACGCTCCGCTCGCCGGCCCGGAGTTCCTCCAGCCGCCGGGTCTCGTCGCGCAGGAGGTCGACCAGGTACCGCACCGTCCAGCGGGGGCGGTTGCGCAGCCGGGCACCGGCGATCCGCAGCGCCAGTGGCAGATGACCGCAGAGTTCAGCGAGTTCGGCGACGGCGCCCGGCTCCTGTCCGGCGCGCTCGGCACCCAGCATCGTGGTGAGCATGGCGGTGCTGTCGGCGGGGGGCATGACAGCCAGCGAGATCCACTCGGCGCCGTCGAGTTCCACGAGCCGGGTGCGGCTGGTGACGATGACCAGCGTGTCGGCGGAGCCCGGCAGCAGCGGCAGGACCTGCCCGCTGCCGGCGGCGTTGTCGAGCAGCAGCAGAAGGCGGTGGCGCACGACCGTGCTGCGCCACATCACGAGCCGGCCGGGCATGTCGTCGGGAATCTGTGTGCCGGGGACCTCGAGCATCCGCAGTAGCATCCCGGCGACCGTTCCGGGCTGCAGCGGCTGTTCGCCGGGGGTGTGTCCACGCAGGTCCACGTACAGGTGGGCGTCCGGGAAGTTGTCGGCGAGCTGGTGTGCCACCCGTACCGCGAGGGACGTCTTGCCACTGCCGCCCATGCCGTCGACGGCGACGATGCGAGGACTCCAGCCGGGTCCGCGCGGGGGACCGTCGCGGTGCCCCGTATCGGGTTGGCTCCGGTGGCCGGCCAGTTGGTCGAGTTCCGCCTTGCGGCCGGTGAAGTCCGGCAGGTCGTACGGCAGCGTGCAGCGGTGCGGTGCGGGCGCCGTGGGCGTTGCGGTGCCCTGGGCGCTGTGTGGTGCCGTAGGTGCCAAGGCCAGGTCGGGGCTGCTGCGCAGCACCGCCGTGTGCAGGGTGGCCAGCCGTTCGCCCGGGTCGATGCCCAGCTCGTCGGCGAGCAGCCTGCGGGCCCGGTCGTACTCCAGCAGCGACTCGGCCGGTCGGCCGCTGCGGTACAGCGCCAGCATCAGCTGGGCGCGAAGCGCTTCCTGCAGGGGGTACGCGTTGACCAGGTCGCGCAGGTCGCCGACCAGTTCGGTGCTCTCTCCCATCCTCAGGCGTAGCTCGAAGTAGCGTTCGACGGCGGCGAGCCGGCGTTCCTCCAGCGCCGCGGAGGCCGCGGCGATCACCGCACCACCGGCGCCGGCCAGGACCGGTCCGCGCCACAGCGTGAGCGCCACCCGCAGCGCGTCGACGGCCTGACCGGCGTTGCCGGCGGCTTCCTCCTGCTGCGACTGCCGGATCAGGTCGGCGAACTCGGTCGCGTCGAGTTGGTGCTGTCCGGGAACGATTCGGTATCCGGGCCCGGACGTGGCGATCAGCTGCGGGCCGTCCGGGAGCCGACGGCGCAGCCCCGCGACCGCCTTACGGATCTGGTGCGCCGCCGTGGTGGGGCAGTCCTCGCCCCACACCGCCTCGACGAGGTTGGTCACCGGCACCAGCTGGCCCGGGGCGAGCAGCAGGCAGACGAGGACCCGCTCCGGTACCAGTCCACCGAGGGCCAACGGACGTCCCCGCTGTGTGCGGCATTCGAGCGGGCCGAGGATGTTGAACCGGACCGGACCCTCAGCTGTATCCGTCACCGTGCCACTCCCGTCTGCAGCGCCACGGCGAACATGTGCCGGAAAGATCATGACAAATACGTGTCAAGCGTCGCCGGGCTGCCGGTTCGGGTCATGATCCCCGAGTCCAAATTGTACGGTAACCGGGCGGGACGGCGGGGGTAGCGGGCGACGCGAGACTGGAGGCGCTATCGAGGAGTTCAGGAGCGATGATGAGATTCGTGCTGGAGAGGGAGTTTCGCGGCGGGACCGTACCATCCGGCGTGGAGCGGGGGCATCGATCCTACTGGCGTCGCATGTCGGACGAGGGCGTCCTGCTGTACGCGGGAAGCTGGACGGACGCCCAGGGTGACACGCTGCTGCTCGACGTGCCGGACGCCGAGGCCCTGCGTACCGTGTTGGCCGGGGACCCGTACGTGCGTGGCGGTGTGGTGGCCGGGACCCGGACGCGCCGGCTGGGCGATCTGCTGCCGGCCCGGACCCCGCACCACCGCCGCCCGCATCCGGTGCACGTCGAGAGGGCCCGCCCGGGTGACGCCGGTCGGCTGACCCCGCACGAACTGCGGGTCGCCCGGATGATGCTCGACGGGCTCACCAACCGGCAGATGGCCGACCGGCTGGGCGTGTCGCAGCGGGCGGTGGAACAGCACATCACCCGCATCTACCGCAAGCTGTCCATCAGCCGGCGCGCGCAGTTGGCGGTCGCGCTGCACGGCGAGCCCGGCCCGTCACCCCGCGCCAGCGCGGCGGCGGGGTGACGGGCCGGGACGTCACAGCAGCGACCGTCCCGCGCCGCCGTCGACCGGCAGCACCACGCCGGTGGTGCTGCCGGCCAGGGTCGACGCCAGGTACGCCGCCGCCGCGCCGATCTCGTCCGGCTCGGCGAGCCGGCCGAGGGGGATGTCCGCGCTCAGGGCGGCGAGACCGCCGTCGAGCTGCTCGGCCCAGGCCTGCAACGTCGGTGTCCGGGTCATGCCCGGCGCGATGACGTTCACGGTGACCGACCCCTCGCCGGCCTCGGCGAGCTCCTGCACCAGCGACTTGGCGTAGCCGAGGACGGCTGGGCGCACCGTGTTGGACAGGGCGAGCCCGGCGATGGGCTGACGGGCGGCGAGTGAGGTGATGAACAGAATCCGACCGTAGCCCGCGGCGCGCATGTGCGGCAGCGCCGTACGGGTCAACGTGACGGCGGAGAGCAGGTTCAGCTCCAGCGCTGCCCGGTAGTCGGCGACGTCGAACCGCTCGGCGCCGCCCTCGGGTGGGCTGCCGGCGTTGGCGACCACCACGTGCGGTCCGCCGTATGTGGCGGCGACCTCGGCGACCCAGGAGCGGACGGCGGCGTGGTCGGTGACGTCCAGGGCCATACCGTGCACGGCGCCGTGCGCCTGCTGCGTCAGCAGGCGCACGGCCTCGTCCAGCCGGTCCGGGTCACGTCCGCAGATCGACACGGTCGCGCCTTCGGCGGCGAGCCGGCGGGCCACCGCCAGCCCGATCCCGCTCGTCGCGGCGGCGACCATGGCGGTACGGCCGTTCAGTCCCAGATCCACTCGGTTCTCCTTCCGGCTGCGCCGGTCTCATCTGCATGGTCAGGTGCTCTGACCGGCCATCTCGGCACCGGCCGGATCCGAACCGGCCGGAGCGGGTGCGGTGCCGGACGCGGCGGACCGCGGTCCGCCGAGCCGGCGGGCGCCGACGACGGCGGCGACGCCCAGCAGGAACGGCACCAGCAGCGCGACGCCGCTGAACAGCAGCACCACGCTCATCACGGCGGCGGCCAGGACCGCGCCCCACCAGACCGCGGTGCCGCGCGGCAGGAGCCGGACGCCGGCCACCAGGCCCGCGACCGTCACCGCGATGAAACAGGCCGACGCGGCGAGCATCACCGTGGCCAGCGTGGCTCCGGTGGCCAGCGCGACCACGCACACCAGCGCGCTGAGCGCGAACAGCAGGGCCAGGCTGCGGCGCGGTACCTCGCCGGGCTGGTGCCCGCGGGCCAGAGCGGACGGCAGCGCGCCGTCGCGGGCCAGGGCGGCACCCAACCGGGAGGCGCCGGCCAGGTAGGCGTTCATCGTGCCGAACGTCAGCAGCATCGCCATCACCGCGGTGATCATCGAGGCGGTCGAGCCGAGCCCGTGGTGCAGCAACTGCGTCAGCGGGGCCTCGGAGCCGGCCAGGCGCGGGCCGAGCACCAGCACACAGGTCAACGCCAGGCCGAGGTAGAGGACCCCGACCACCACCAGCGTCGTCGCGGTCACCCGGGGCAGGTCCCGACGGGGGTCGCGGAACTCGCCGGAGAGATGGGTGACCGCCTCCCAGCCGGCGAAGCTGAAGAACAACAGACTCGCCGCCTGGCCGACGGCCAGCCAGCCGTGCGGCGCGAAGGGTTCGAGGTTGGCGGTACGGGCGGACGGCAGCGCGGTCACCACCGCGACCGTCAGCAGGACCGCGAGCAGCCCGACCAGGACGAGTTGCACCCCGCCGGAAACCTTGAGCCCGGCCGCGTTGCTGCCGAACGCCGCCAGCAGCAGCCCTGCGGCGACGGCCAGGGCCAGACCCTGGCCACCGCCGAGCGCGTAGGCGACGTACTGACCGCCGACGAACGCGGTGGCCGGGGCGCCGGCGGGCAGCGCGAAGTAGAACCAGTACCCGACCGCGGCGGACGCCCGCGGCCCGAACGCGCGGGCCACGAACGTCGCCACGCCGCCGCTGTCCGGGTAGCGCACGCCGAGCGCGGCGAAACTCATCGCCACGGGCATGCAGAACAGCAGCAGGATCAGCCAGGCGAGCAGCGAGGCAGGTCCCGCCGCGCTCGCCGCCAGGGCGGGCAGCGCCAGGATGCCGGCCCCCAGGATGGCTCCGACGTAGATGGCGGTCCCCTGCGCCAGACCGATGCGATGCGTGCTCATCATCGACTCCTTACGCTCGTGGCGAGGGGCTGGCGCTCTTCGCACGCCGCGAGCGCGTCCCACACCGCTGTCTCGTTGAGGCCCAGTTCGTCCAGGACCTGCTGGTGGCTGCCGCCGTGGCTGGGCCACCGCACGCCGGCGTCGACCGAGCGCACCACCCGCCCGGGCAGCAGCAGGGCGAGCGCCGAGGCGGTGCCGCCGGACGCCCGGTGTTCCTCCACGACGACGAAGCTGTCGTAGCGCCGGGCCAGTTCCCGCGCCGCCCGGGTGAGGTGGGTCCGGTCGAGCAGGCACAGGTGGGCGTGCGGCAGGTCGGGGCGGGCCCGGCGTACGGCCAGGCACAGCTCGGTGCCGACCTCGCCGACGGAGACCAGGCAGGTGCGCTGCGCCGCGGCTCCCGTGTCGTCCCACAGCACGACCGGCGGCTCGTCGCCGGTGAAGGGCAGACTCTCCGGGGCGGCGTTGCGGCCGGTCCGGATGTAGTGCGGGGTGCCGGTGCGCGTCGCGCGCCGGACGACGGCCCGCATCTCACGTTCGCCGTACGGGGCCGCCACGGTGATCCCCGGCATGGCGCAGAGCACCGCGATGTCCTCGAGGCAGTGGTGGGTGGTGCCGAACCAGGCGCCGGAGACACCCGCGTACGGGGCGACCACGGTGATGCCGGCACCGTAGTAGCC
Source organism: Micromonospora sp. LOL_014 (assembly GCF_048060245.1). Classification (NCBI taxonomy): domain Bacteria; kingdom Bacillati; phylum Actinomycetota; class Actinomycetes; order Micromonosporales; family Micromonosporaceae; genus Micromonospora; species Micromonospora sp. LOL_014. The sequence continues at coordinate 7,613 of NZ_JBHMIP010000027.1, read as the reverse complement.
CATCGCGAGCTTGATGCTCTCGGCGGCCCGCAGCGCGGCGAACGGCGCGAACGTGGACACGAACGGCTGGTAGCCGGCGGCGGCCAGTCCCGCCGCCATGTCGATCATGGCGCCTTCGGCGATACCGACGTTGAAGAACCGGTCCGGGAAGGCCTGCGCGAACGGGTGGCCACGACCGCCGAGGTCGGCCTCCAGGCACACGATACGTTCGTTCTCGGCGGCGAGGCGGGTCAGTTCGTCGCGGTACGCGGCGCGGCCGGGCAGTGTCATCGCACCAGCTCCTTCCAGGTGGCGGCCCGGGCCGCGTCGATCGTCACGTAGTGGGCGGCGGCCTTGCCCTCGATCGGCTTGAGCCCTTTGCCCTTGACCGTGTGGGCGACGACGGCCAGCGGACGCCCGGTGCTCGGGCGCTGCGGGGTGAACACCTGCCGCAGCGCGTCGAGGTCGTGCCCGTCCACCTCGCAGGTGTCGAATCCGAACGCGGCGAACCGGTCGGCCAGCCGGGGCAGCGGTGAGATCGCCGCCACCAGCCCGTCGTTCTGGCCGCCGTTGCGGTCGACCACCACGATCAGGTTGCCGACCTGTTGGGCGGCCGCCACCTGGCAGGACTCCCAGATCAGGCCCTCCTGCAGTTCGCCGTCACCGGCGACGGCGATGGCGAGCCCGTCGGCCCGGTCGAGCCGACGGCTGAGCGCCCAGCCCAACGCATACGGCACGCCGTGGCCGAGGCTGCCGGTGGGGAACCGTACCCCCGGCACGGCGTGCCCGGGGTGGCCGGTGAAGTGGGCGTCGGCGGCGCCGTAGTGCGGCACCGGGTCGTCCGGGAGCAGGCCGCTGACGTGCAACGCCGCGTACAGGCCGGCGGCGGCGTGGCCTTTGCTGAGCACCACCTCGGTGCCGTCGTCGGCGCTGATCTTCCGGTCGAGGGCGGCGATGAGGATGTCCAGCACGGACAGGCTGCCGCCGAGGTGGCAGCCGGTCGGGGACGCCGCCATGTCGATCACCATCCGGCGGGCGGCGCGGGACCGCTGCGCCAGGTCGTCGGCGCCGGGCCGGACCGGCGCGGCCGGGCAGAGCGTCACGGTCACCGGGCACCTCCGGGTCGCTGTTCGCCCTCGGCCGTGCTGAGGGCGAAGAACGCGGTCACCGCCTCGTCCAGCACGGCTCGGGCCCGTCGGTACTCGGCGGCGTCGATGTGTTCGTCGCAGGTGTGGTCGAGGGTGGAGTCACCCGGACCGTAGGCCACCATCGGGACGTCCCGCCACGTGGTGGCAAGTGTGTTCATATCGGAGGTTCCCTTCTTGAGCAAGAACCTGGGCCGGTTGCCGCCCCGGGCGATGGCGCGGCCGAACACCTTGGCCAGGGTGCTGGTGCGGGAACCGGCGTACCCGGGGGTGGCCCGCAGGAACTCGATCCGGACCCCGTCGCCGGCGGCCTCGCCGGCGGCGGCGCGCAGGGCGTCCAGGTCGGCGCCCGGCGGCACCCGGAAGTTGAGGATCGCCGTCGCGTACTGGCTGGCGGCGTCGGCGTCGCAGCGGAGATCGATGACCGCGCTGAGCGCCTCGTCGGCCTCCTTGACCACCGCGGTACGGATCCGTTCCAGCGCCCCGGCGAGCCGGTCGGGGGCGGACACCGCCTGGAATCCCGCCGAGTGGCCACTGGGCACGGCGGCGGTCACCCGCAGTTTGAACAGGCCGAAGTAGCCCAGTGTCAGGGCGCCGGAGCCGCTCGGCTCGCCGACCACGACCGCGTCCGCCGGGTAGTGGTCGCGGACGTGGAACGCGCCCCGCGACGAGGACACCTCCTCCTCGACGGCGCCGACGACGCGTAGGCGCCAGCCGTCGGGGACGTCGGTGCCCGCCAGGACGTCCAGGAACGCGGTCAGCGAGGCCTTCGCGTCCACCGTGCCGCGTCCGTGCAGGACCGCCGGGTCCTCGCCGGTCCAGCGCACCGGCCAGGTGAACGGCACGGTGTCGAGATGGCCGAGCAGCAGCAGCGTCCGGGGTCCGTCGCCGCGCTCGGCGACCAGGTTGCCCACCTCGTCGACCCGGGCGGTCAGGCCCCGGTCGCGGCACCAGCCGGCCAGGTAGGTGGCCAGTTCGTGCTCGTCGTGGGAGACCGACGGGATCTGCGCGGCGTGGCTGAGCAGGCGCAGGTCTGCGGCGGGTTCTTCGGTGGCCCAGAAACGGGTCCAGCCGCGGTCGTCGGCCATCGTGTGTGGTCCGGTGATGGCCACGTGTGCGGTGCCGCGCAGCGCCAGTTCCGCGGCGCGGACCTTCTGCCGCATCCGCCCGGAGGCGTACCGGCCGCAGTCGCCGGCGACCGCGTCGCGGACGGTCGAGGTCGGATCGGCCGGGTCGCTCAACAGCCCCGGGGTGCCGGTGACCAGCCGCAGGTGGTCGGCGTCGAGCGCGTTGGCGAGGGTCGCGGCCAGCACGTCGGCGTCGACGTTGAGTTCGGCGCCACCGGCGGCGTCACGGACCGGAGGGCTCAGACACACCACGTCGTACGCGTCGAGCAGCGCGGTGAGCCGCACCGCGTCGACTCCGGACACGGTGCCCGCCCGGTGGTCGTGGACGATCTTGGGTCGGCCGTCGTGGACCACCCGCAGCGGCCGGTTGACGGTGCCGGTGACCAGCGCCGCGTCGGCGGCGACGCAGGCGTGCACCGCGAGGCCGTGCGCCGCCAGGCCCGCCTCCACCGCCGGCAGGGTGATCTGCCGGTAGGCGGCGACGATGTGCGGCATCTCCGTCGGCGGGCAGTACCGGACGGTGTCGCCGTTGCCGAGGGTGAGCTGCGGCATGTCCCGGCCGGTCGAGCGGTAGTACCGCTCGATGCCCTCGGCCCCGCCGGCCACCATGAGTATCCGGGCACCGCGCGCCCGGATCGCCGCGATCTCGGCGAAGACGCCGGGGTGCAGCAGGGTGCTGCTGCCGATCTTGATGACGTACAGCGACCGGCGGCTCATGGCGTCACCGCCGTGAACGGCAGGGCCAGGGACTGCTCGAAGCCGTAGAGCAGGTTCAGCGTCTGCACGGCCTGGCCGGACGCACCCTTGAGCAGGTTGTCCAGCGCGGCGACCGCGACGTACTCGTCGTCGCGGACGCTCACCGCGACCTCCGCGACGTTGCTGCCCACCACGCTCTTGAGCATCGGGAAGTCCCCCGGGCTCTTCGGCGCGGTGCGTGCCCGCACGAACGGGGTCCGGGCGTACGCCGTGCCGTAGGCCCGTTTGACCTGCAGCGCGGACACGCCGGGACGCAGCCGCCCGTATGCGGTGACCACGATGCCGCGGGCCACGTCGAGGCTGTAGGTGGAGAACTGCAGCCGCGGTGGCTCGTCGGCGACCGCGCCGAGCGCCTGGGCGATCTCCGGCGCGTGCCGATGGCCGTACGGCTTGTGGACCCGGAAGTTGCCGATCCGGTCGGCGGGGTGTTCGCTGGACCGGCTGCCGCTGCCACTGGCGCCGGTCTTGGCGTCCACGACGACGTCGCCGACGGTCAGCCCGGCGGCGACCAGCGGCCGCAGGGCGTACAAGGTGGTGACGGCCATGCAGCCGGGCAGGTTGATGAACCGGTCATCGACCGACGGTTCGTCGAACTCCGGGACGACGTACCGGAACGGTTCGGTCCACGCCTGCGACTCGGGGTAGTGCGCGGCGGATTGGGCGGGATCGGCGAGGCGGAAGTCCCCGGCCAGGTTGATCACCCGCTGGGCCCGTTCGGCCAGCTTGGGCATCTGGGCGGGCAGGGCGCCGCCCGGCAGGCAGCCGAACGCCACGTCAACCTCGTCGACCGCGTCGACGGGCTGGAACCGCAGCCCGGCCGCGCGGGGATGGTTACGTACCCCGGCGAGCACCGACGTGATCGGCCGGCCGGTGTACCGTTCGCTGGACAGGTAGGTCAGTTCCACGTGCGGGTGGTCCAGCAGCAGCCGGACCAGTTCGGCGCCGGTGTAACCGCTGGCGCCCAGGACCGCGACCCGCACCGCGCTGCGCTCAGCCAAGGCGGGCCGCCTTCTCGTAGGGCCGCCGGTACTCACGCTCGGCGACGAGTTTGCGGATGGCGTCGGGGCGGGCCGCGACCTTGCGGAACGCGTCGGCGTACCGGATCACCCGCTCGTACTCGACCGGCGAGCGCAGCTCCCGGCAGAGCACGACGGTGCTCTCCAGCATCGACACGACGTTCGGGAAGTCGGTCGGTTCGTGGTCGCGGACCGCGCCCGGGTTCAGCGTGAACGGGTACCCGTTGCCGAACCCGTCACGGTGCCGGAACGGCAGGTGGCACGGGATCGGCGTGTTCTGCCACTCGCGGGCCGGTACGCCCTCGGCGGTGAGCAGCTCGTGCACCGCCTCCTTGACCGCCCACACGGGCAGGTCGTCGAGGCCGACCGCGGCCGGGGCGAGCCCGACGCGGTACATGTTGTAGGCGTGGGTGTGCCCGTCGGGCACGTAGGGGGCGGTGAACAGGCCGGTCTCGCCGAGCGCGCCGGCCAGCAGCGCGGCGTTGCGGGCCCGGACCGCGTCGTAGTACGGCAGCCGGTTGAGCTGGCTGGCCCCGAACGCCGCCGCCACCCAGGACATCCGGTAGTCGATGCCGGTGCGCTCCAGGAACTCCGTCGCCCGGGCGTAGGCGGCGTCGGAGCCGAAGAACGCGATGCCGCCCTCGCCGCCCAGCGGGAAGTTCTTGTCCGCCATCAGGCTCTGTCCGGCGGCGTCACCGAGCGAACCGCACATTCGTTCGCCGATCCGCGCCGAGTGCGCGTGCGACGCGTCCTCGACCAGGGCCAGGCCGTGCCGCTGGCACACCTGGCGCAGCGCCGCCACGTCGGCGGGCAGGCCGTGCACGTGCACGGGCATGATCGCCCGGGTCCGTCCGGTGACCGCCGCCTCGGCGGCCTGCGGTGACATGCAGTACGTGCGCGGGTCGATGTCGACGAACACGGGTACGGCCTTCGCGGCGACGACGGCCTGCGCGGTGGCGATGAACGTGAACGCAGGCACGATGACCTCGTCGCCGGGCTGCACCCCGGCGCCGATCAGCGCCAGATGCAGGCTGGAGGTGCCACTCGCGGTCGGCAGCGCGTGCCGGGCACCGACGTAGTCGCGGTAGTCGCCGGCGAAGTCCGCGACGACCTTGTCCGGGTCGTTGCGCTGTGCCAGCAGCATGGTGAACACGTCCTCCTTGGTGATCACCGGGAAGACGGTGCGGCGTTGCCCGGACGCGATCATCGCCGGGCCGCCGAACTGGGCGAGTTCGGCGTCGACGTCCCGCTGGTCGGGCAGCGGCAGCGGGGCCGACGGGAAGTCAGTGATCATCGCTGGGTACCTCCGGTCACTGCGGGCGTACGGGTACCGGCCTGCATCAGCGCCATCCGGACGCAGGCGGCGACCAGCGGGCTCAGCCGGTAGTTGAACTGGACACCCGGCGCCAGGCCGGGGTCGGCCTCCTGCTGCGTCCACATGGTGCGCAGGTCGAAGGCTCCGAAGATCTTCAGACGCTCGGCGCGGGCCCAGATCCGTTCGTCGTCGGTGAGCATCGCCGCCGCCGGGCCGAAGCCGAGGCCGGTCAGGTCCACGGCCAGCGCCGGCGCGGTGCGCCCGCGCGCGGCCACGGCGAACTCGTCGACGTTGTCGGGGGTCAGGCTGATCAGGTCGAACGCCGGGGTCGGGCCGTCGGTGGCCCGTACCCCGAGCCAGTCGACGAACGAGGCGGCGGCCGGGTCGAGTCCGGGCAGTACGGCCGCGTCGCCGTGCCCGATGCCCTGCCCGCACAGCGCCGCGTGGATCGCGGCGGTGCGGCTGTTGACCAGGACCGCCCGGGACCGGCCGCTGTGCCTGGTCAACAGCCGTTCCAGTGCCGGTAGTTCCTTGTCGTTCTTTTCGATGCTCATCACCACGCCGGAGGTCAGCACCCGGGTGAGGACGAGCGCGGTGTCGAACCGTTCCATCGGGTCTTCCTTTCTGCGGCCGCCCGCGCCGTCCCGGCGCGGGCGGCCGCCGCAGTAACGAGGTTGAGATCAGGCGGCGAGGGTGAGTCCGGAGCGCGCCACCTCGGTCGCGTACGCCGCGCAGTGGCCGGCCACGTCCACGCCGTGGGTGTCGGAGGAGCGGGCGAACTCGGGGTTCGCGTTGACCTCCAGCACCACCATCGCGCCGGTGACGCGGTCCTCGATCAGGTCCACGCCGTAGAAGCCGGGGCCCAGCGCGGCGACGACGTCGGCACAGAGCCGGCCGATCTCCGCGCAGATCTCCACGCGTTCCACCTGGGCGCCCAGGTGGGTGTTGGTACGCCAGTGTTCGCTGCGCCGCCGGAACGCGACGACCGGACGCTCGCCCACGACGATGACGCGCAGGTCGTGGCCGGGCTTGTCGACGTACCGTTGGACCAGCACGGGGAACAGCTTGCCGGCCGCGTCGGCGGATTCCCGGCCACCGGTCCACGCCTCCAGTTCGCCCTGGTCGCTCAGCCGCACGACGCCCCGGCCCCAGGAGCCGGACGGTGGTTTCACCACCACCGGCCAGCCGAGTTCCGCCACGGCCTGGCGCACCTGGTCGTGGGTGAACGCGTGCCGGGTCGTCGGATGCGCGATGCCGTACCGCTCGAACAGCAGCGCCTGCAGGCCCTTGTCGCCGCAGACCTCGATCGCCGACGCGCTGTTGACGGTGGTGATCCCGGCCCGATCCAGTCGCCGGGCGATGCTCAGCGCCTCGCGATGCGACAGGTTCCTGATCAGCGCGACCCGGGGCGGCTCCTCGCAGCCGGAGAGCACCTCGCCGATGTCGGGTGGCAGTGCCGGGCGGGCGGTCAGGCCCTGCGCGCGCAGGGTGTCCAGGAGCCGCCGTTCCTCCGGGCGCAGCACCGTCACCGACAGCAGAACGTCGGTAGGCGCGCCGCTCATTCGCCCCAGTCCTCCTCCACCTCCGGTGCGATGCAGACCTCGTACACGCCGTCTGCCGCCGCGGTCAGTTCGTGCTCCTGGCCGCAGGCCGAGCACTCGATGATTTCGCCCTTCTCGGCGTCGCCGTCGATGGTGAGCGGGCTGTCGCAGACGAGGCAGACCACAGCTTTGTCGGCGATAACCGGCATGACCTTCTTCCTTTCTGTCCTCGGTCGATGGCTGCTTCCGGGGCGGGCCGTTTCCCGGCTCCCGGGCATCTCCAAGGTAAGAAGGCCGGGTCCGACGGCGCACTACGGAACCACGAAGCGCCTCAATGAACGGGTGGGTTTCCGCCGGCTCCCGCCCGGGGCGCCGGTCAGTCCAGCAGCGCGGCCGTCCAGTCCGCTGCCCGGTCGCCGATGTGCTCGGCGTCGCGGCGCCAGGTCTCGCCGTGGCCGTCGTCCCACAGTCGGGTCCACGGCAGCACGCCGGCGGCCGACTGCTCGGCGAGGAAGTCGTGCATCGACCGGGCCCGGCGGACCAGCAGCGGGACGAGGTCACGGCGCTGGCGTTCGTCGAGGCCGTACGCGTCGACGAGGGTCCTTGACATCCTCGCCGCCCTAAACGGCGGCGATTCCAGCCACGCCGCGCGTGACACGCGCGGCGTTCTGGTGGGTTACCGTTTCACCGCGCGGTGCCGGGACGGGTCCCGGTCCTACCCGCGCTCCACGGTC